>JBKHJS010000224.1:0-3127 GCA_046537995.1 Desulfobacterales bacterium | reverse complement strand
CTGAAAATACATGACGCGTTGATCTTCGTTATGTTATATTGTTACAGCCTTTAATGTCGGCGATTTCAGCCGCTGCGCAGGTTTTGTCACAACTGCCTGATCCGGAGGTTTTCTTGAATCATCAGCATACACGGATACCCCGCATATTTTTTGACCAACGGGACCACAACCTGCTGCACATGTTCAATGAGGTGGTCAGCCGGGACCGGACCCGTTTTCAGACACAGCGTGAATTCTTTCACCATTTCCACCCCCGGGGAATCAAGGAGATGGCCGAGTCCAGGGGCCTGCGGATCGCCTATGCCGTCATCCATCTGCTGGAATCCCTGGAGTTCGGGCAGATGCAGCACCGCTTAAACGCCCTGCGCGCGCTGCGCGACGAGGTTATGTGCAGCACCAACCAGGAGCTGCGGATGAATACGGCGCGGGTGCTCATTGAGATCATGAAGGACCTGGTCCGGGCCCACGGAGACTATGAGCGGCAGCTTGCGCTTGCCCATAGCTTTCGCCTGGCCGCTTCCGGAAAACCCCGGATTGTGCGCAGATTTTTAAAACAGTACCGTTTGCTGGAAATGCCCGAGGAATGGAACCAGCTGGCCTTTGACGATCACGTGCATGATGCCTTTACCAAGGGTCGCAAATCGCCCACCCACCTGATCATGGATGCCTGGGTCAAGGGAATCCGACGGCTCAGGGTGATCCATTATAACTACGTCCGGCCGGAAACCGCCACGGAATTAATGGAGGCCGCCGCGATCATGGGCATCATGATCCGCATAGGCATAGAGTATTCCGCCTCCTTTTACGAACGGTTTGCCCAGTTGATCTGGGTGCCGCGGGGATTTGCAGACGCCGGGGATTTCCTTCGGTTCCTGGACCGGCCGGAGGTCCGGGAACTGATGAACCGGGGACGGAAGGTCTCTGATTACCAGCGCACCTATGTCATGGAAATTCTTGAAGCATTCAACCGGCGGCACCGCCAGACCATCAACGCGGAATTCGATCTGGAGATGCCGCCTCTGGATCGCGATGAATTCATGGATTTCGTCGGATTCGGCCAGGCCTCCCTGCTGCATCTGGCCAAATATATCCACAGCCGCCTGCTGCCCCTGATGCAGGAGAAAATGTCCGAGCTGCGCGAACTTTATGCCGAGGCCGATCCGGAGCATCGGGAACAGATTCAGGTGCTGATCGAGCGCATGAACCGCATGGACGCAGATGATATCCACCACCGGTTTCTGGCCCCTGCGCGCAATCCGGACGTTTTTGATCTTACTTCAAGGGGGGATCCGGAAAACATGCCCGAACTTATGCGGCTGTCTCCCTGCCAGCTTGTGGACCGTTTGTCCGGGATGCATTCCGGGTATCGGATTACTTTGAATCTGAGCAACATGCAGGTCGAAGACGTGCTGGAACTGCTCTATGACTGCCGCGGCCGGATTACGCGGCTGGAGATATTCAACCTAAAGGATTACGCGGACTGCAAGGTGGATCATATCCCCGCCATTGATCAGCTCCAGCAGTGCATTAACAACGCCAACGTAATCCAGCTCAAGCGCATGATCCTGGAAATGATCGAACGGCTCCGCCGGCACGGCGGCCAGGCCGGCAAGCGCCGAATCCAGAAGCTCAACTGGATCCTGGCGGACATGGAAACCCTGCTGGGAATGTACCGGGTCAGACCCTTAAAGCCCCGTATCGGCAGCGATTCCACTGGATATTCCCAGCGGCTGCCGGGCATGGGGCTGGCGATCATGGATACCCTTCCGCACCGATCCCAGCGGGAGGTATTGCGCGACGACACCGGTGCCTACATGGTCATTCCGTTTTACGTGGAAACCTTTTTCCGGGTGGTCTATTCCGGTATGCGCGCGGGCGGCAGCCGGGTATCCCGATTTCTGGGCGGGCTCCGGGCGATACCGGGCTTTGGCCGGGCGGGGCTGCACAAAACTTCGGAGTGGTATGCCCGGGAAGATGCCACGCAAATGGCGGATGCGGGAAATATCGTGACATTGAGTGGATTCCGGGCAGAGGCCACAAACGGGCTGGAACTGGACGGGGAAACCGGTGAGCGCTCCCGGTCCCGGCGCAGGCTGTATTCCTTCCACTACCTGCAGACCGCGCTGAAAAACACGCTCAAGGTGGTGGTTGGATTCGTGCCCGCGTTTCTGACTTTTTACCTGACCAGTGACTGGTGGGTGCTGATGTATTTCGGGGCGTTTATCTGGTTCGGCGTCACTGGCCTGAGAAACATCGTCCAGTCCGTTATGGGCGGCGGCGGTCTGCGGCGTTCGCCGCTTCTGCAATGGAATGATTACGTAAGCTGGGACCGGTTGACCGACTCACTGCTTTTTACCGGTTTTTCCGTGCCCCTGCTCGACTACCTGGTCAAGAACCTGGCGCTGCACCAGGGCCTGGGCGTGACCACGGCCTCCCATCCTGTTCTGCTGTATGCCGTCATGGCCCTGGTCAACGGGGTGTATCTGACCAGCCATAACCTTTTCCGGGGGCTTCCCAAGGAGGCTGCCTTTGCCAATTTTTTCCGCAGCGTGCTTTCCATTCCCGTGGCATTCGGTTTTAATGAGATGGTCGGCGGCGTGATGGTCCTGGCCGGAGTCGTCCAGGTTGATGTCCTGCTGCAGAGCTGGGCGGCCGTGATCTCCAAGACGGCTTCGGATTGCGTGGCAGGTGTTATCGAGGGTTCAGTGGATCGGGCCAAGAACATCCGGGAACGCATGAATGATTACAAGCAGAAGCTGCGGCAGTTTCTGGATGTCTACGCCCGGGTGGAGATGCTTTTTCCCGAGTCCGAGGTGCTCGATCTGCTCCAGCGGCCGGAGGACTGGTATCATTCCGAAGACGAGGAGACCCGGGAGTTGATCCAGATCCTGATCGTAAATTCGCTGGATCTGCTGTATTTCTGGATGTATCAGCCCCGGGCGCGCACGGCTTTCCGCAATTTTTTGCGGGATATGTCCGAAGACGAGCGGCACGTGCTGATAAAGGCCCAGAGTATTCTGAAAATGGAGCGGGAAATCAGCCAGATGTTTATCGACGGCATTCTCGGCCGCAATTTTTCCAAACCCCTGGCGTTTTACCTGAACCGGTCCGGGGAATATCTGCGCAT
>JBKHJS010000223.1:0-3134 GCA_046537995.1 Desulfobacterales bacterium | reverse complement strand
ATCGGGATCGGTATCGACTTCGATCCCGATCCCGATCCCGATACCGATCCCGATTATGGAGCCGGCCCTGGGAAGGGGTTACATGAAACAATAGAAAAGGCGTTATGCTTACTTGTCTTTGAAGTCTCAGGGGATTGCGATCATTCAGGAATGATCATGGAAACTCACGGAAGGGAGTCGGGCTGAAACAAAGCCGTCGGCTTTGCTTCAGCCCGATTAATGTCTGGTGCGCTTTGAGTGGATTAGACCACTGTTACGTCCTTTGCAGCGGGGCCTTTTTGTCCCTGCTCCACGGTAAAAGTGACCTTGTCACCTTCGTTGAGCGACTTGAAGCCGGTTGCATTAATGCCTGAATGATGTACGAAAACATCTGTTCCGTCCTCGGTTTCAATAAAACCAAAGCCCTTTTTGTCGCTGAACCACTTTACAGTGCCATTTGCCATAGTGTCATCCTCCTTTCATGAAAGTTCTCTTGGTTCCCTCCGGATGGCCACTATAGAAATAGCTGTGCGTTTTGGAAAGAAACCGGCATGGAAATCATCTCAAGCCATTTAAAGATTACCTCGAATATAGCCAGTATTTCGGAAAAGTCAAATTATATTCTCAAAAATCGATAAAATTATCTTTTCGATCGATTTTAACCTTTACGTTGACGTTGACTTTTTTGGAGAAAATCGGTACACAATGAACTTTGTTCAATCGCGTGAAATATACCCAATCCGAGACTTGCCGCAAAACGGGAGGAAACCCATGGCACAACAGATTGCAGACCGAAGAGACGTTGATTTTGTCCTGTACGAACAGTTTGACGCAGAATCCCTGACGCACAATGAGCGCTACCGGGACATGAACCGGAAAATGTTTGACATGGTGGTCAGCGAGGCGCGCAATTTTTCGATCAAGGAACTCCTGCCGTTAAACGAGGAAGGCGACCGGGTGGGCCTGGCGTTTGAAAACAACCAGGTCCGGGTGCCGGAAAGCTTTCATCGCGCCTATCGCCTGCTGTGCGAAGGCGAATGGATCGCCCTGACCGAGGACCCGGAAATCGGCGGCCAGGGCCTGCCGCACCTGATTGCCCAGGCTGCCGCCGAATACCTCGTGGGTGCGGATTTCTCCTTTGGGGCATTCGGGTTTGCCACTCACGGGGCAGCCAAGATGATCGAGGTCTTTGGCACGAACAAGCAGAAGGAAATGTTTCTGACCAACATGTATTCCGGCAGATGGAGCGGTACCATGGTGCTCACCGAGGCCGAGGCCGGCTCGGAGGTGGGCAACCTGTCCACAACCGCCACCCGGAACGCGGACGGCACCTACAACATCACCGGCAACAAGATATTTATCACCAACGGCGAGCACGATCTCACGGAAAACATAATCCACCCGGTGCTGGCCCGGATAGAGGGTGCGCCTGCCGGCACCAAGGGCATTTCCCTGTTTATCGTGCCCAAGATCTGGGTCAACGAGGACGGCAGCCTGGGAGAGCCAAATGACTTGGTCTGCACGGGCATTGAGGAAAAACTCGGCCTGCATGCCAGTCCCACCTGCCAGCTGGCTTTCGGCAGCAAGGGAAACTGCCGGGGACTGCTGCTGGGAGAGGAAAACAAGGGCATGCGTGTGATGTTTCACATGATGAACGAGGCCCGGCTGGGCGTGGGAGCGCTGGGCCTGTTTAACGCCTCGTGTGCCTATCTCTATGCGGTCAATTATGCCAGAGAACGCCTTCAGGGCCGGGACCTGTCCGAAATGATGAACAAGAATGCTCCGCAGGTCCCCATTATCCGTCACCCGGATGTCCGGCGGATGCTTATGTGGATGAAAGTCCACATGGAAGGCATGCGCAGCTTTGTTTATTACGTGGCTCACTTGTTTGACCGCACCGAATGCGCCGATGACGAAGAAGAGCGAACCCGTTTGCAGGACCTGGTGGATCTGCTCACCCCGGTGATCAAGTCCTACTGCACGGACCGCGGCTTTGAGTGCACGGTGCAGGCCATCCAGTGCTACGGCGGGTACGGATACACCCGGGATTATCCCGTGGAGCGCCTGATGCGCGATTCCAAGATCAATTCCATATACGAGGGCACCAACGGCATCCAGGCCATGGACCTGCTGGGCCGGAAGCTGGGCATGAAAAAGGGTGCGGTTTTCATGGATCTGCTCGGGGAAATGCAGGAAACCGTGTCTGCGGCCAGAGATGCCCAGGGCCTGGAGGGCCTGGCTGAAAAAATGGAAAACGCGGTCAACCAGCTCGGCAACCTGGCCATGCATATGGGAAAAACCGCGGCCTCCGAGAATTTCCGGGTCGCCTTTGCCCATGCCATGCCGTTTATGGATGTGGTGGGCGATACGATCATGGCGTGGATGCTTTTGTGGCGGGCTTCAGTGGCCGCGCCCAAGCTGGAAAAAGCAGTGGGCCGGGCAGAAGGCGAGGCCCGAGCGGAAAAGATCCGGAAAAACAAGAATGCGGCCTTTTATGAAGGGCAGGTGCAGTCTGCCGCGTATTTCATCGAATCCCTGCTGCCCCTGACCCTCGGCCGGATCCAGTCCATCCAGGCCGACTGCCGGGCCGTGGTGGATATCCCCGAGGTTGCATTCGGGGGGTAGCCCCGAATTTTAAAACCACGAAGCGCACAAAGATCACGAAGAGGGAAAAAACAAAACGCTTTACCTTCGTGTACTCCGTGTTCTTCGTGGTTTTTATTTTTCCGGTATCAGGCCTTGTCTGCAAACCTGAACGCCGGGCGGGCCATGGGGCCGTCCGAGTACCGGTCGCCCGGAAATACCCGGCAGCCGAGCGTAACCGGCCTGCCGATCAGGTCCATGCTCGCCCGCTCCGGGGCCATATCGTAAAGATTGCCCATGATCCAGGGACCCTCCTCGAGTTCCACCATGACGATGATGTACGGGGCCTCGGTTTCCCGACCCTCGGGTGCCACAAAGATCGTGGTGTATGTGGTAATCTTTCCGCTGCCGGACAGCTGCGTGACTTCCAGGTCATAGGAACTGCAGTTTCGGCAGCTCATCTGCGGCGGGCACGTGATCGCCCCGCAGCTGCTGCACTTGAGTCCCAGGAGCTGGTTTTTCATCAGCGCCTTGTGATATTGCCGGAAAGGAAGCTTGTATTCCATGGCATG
>JBKHJS010000222.1:0-3142 GCA_046537995.1 Desulfobacterales bacterium | reverse complement strand
TGCCCAATCCACCGCCATTTATGCAATGGTGGTAAGTTTGGTGTTAATTTTTGTCGTTTAAGAATTGAATTTAATTACAACAAATATAACAGGAGGGAAAAAATGCCAATAGAAGGAGCGGAGATAGTCAAAGCGGCATCATTACTTGGCGCAGGCCTTGCGATGGGACTCGGCGCAATCGGGCCCGGTATCGGGGAAGGGCTCGTGGGCGCAAAAGCCTGCGAGGCCATCGGCAAAAACCCCGGGGAGGCCGGATTGCTGACCCGAACCATGCTGGTCGGACAGGCGGTTTCCGAATCCACCGGGATTTACTCCCTGGTTGTCGCACTGCTGCTACTGTTTGTTGTATAATCCCGGAGGTCGTTTTTTATGGAAATCATCACCACGGTCTCGATGGTCAGTATCAATGAAACCCTGATTATTGAGCTGATCTCTTTTTTGATTTTCCTGTTTCTGATCAACCGGATCATGTTCCGGCCCTTGCAGGGTGTGATGCGTCAGCGGGACGAAAAAATCGACAACCTCGGCCGGGATATTGAAAACTCCAAAATCCGGCTCGCGGACCTGCATCAGCAACTCAAGGAGCAGGAGAAAGCGGCGGTGGCGGAGGCCAATGAACACAAGAAAAGCCTTGAAAACGAGGGTTCAGAACAGGCCAAGCAAATCCTGGCCCAATCCCAGGCGGAAATCGAATCCATCCGGGAACAAAACGAGCGGTTCATCAACGATCAGATCACCGAGGCCCGCAAGCCCCTGCATGACGAAGCCAAACAGCTTGCCGTGAACATGATGGAAAAAATTCTCGATCGGAGGCTGGCTCGTGAATAGCGCGCTGAAAAAAACAGTTAAGGCTTTTTGCCGATTCGTGCCTGTTGTTGCGGCGCTCCTGCTGCTGATGCATACAGAAGCCCTTGCGGCTGACGGCTCGCCGGAGTGGCGACCGATTTATGACACCATCATGCGCTGGGTGAATTTCTTCATCCTTGTGTTTTTGATCTACCGCTACGGCCGCCAGCCAGCGAAGAATTTCCTGGCCGGACGCAAACAGGAAGTTTCCAAAGAAATCGATCGATTGGAAGAGCGCAAGGAGGAAGTCGAAAACCAGATCTCGGAAACGTCCCAGCAGATCCAGGAAAGCGAAAGGCGCTTTGAAAAGATCAAATCCCGCATCACTGAAGAAGGCAAGCGCAAACGCCAGCAGATCATCGATCAGGCCAATGAGCAGAGCCGGAAACTTCTTGAAATGGAAAAGAGAAAGGCCGGCAATAAGATCGCCCAGGCCCGGCAGCAACTGCTGTCCGAAACAGCGGACAAGGCCAGCGATGTGGCACTTGCCCGGTTCCCCAACGAACTCACCGATCAGGACCACCGCAACCTGCTCGACCTGTACCTGGACAATGTCAAACGGATGACCGGTTAGCGGACCAAAAAAGGGGCAGGCCCGAAAGGACTGCCCCTGATGATGGAAACCGCGGGGGCAGGCTGGAAAACAGCCTGCCCCCGTTTTCGTTTACAGTTCCATATAAATCACCTGCCGGGTTCTGGGATAGCTTTCAAGCTTTTCTATCACCTGCCTGGTCAAAGGCGTATCCGTGCGCAGAAAAACAATATTGCGCTCGCCTTCGGGCTCTTCCTGGCCCACGGTCATGCGGGCGATATTGATGCTGCTGTCCCCGAGAATGGTGCCGATGCTTCCGATCTCGCCCGGGATATCCATGTTCTGAATCAGGGTGAGATAGCCCTCGGGCCGCATTTCCAGGCGGAAATCGTTTATCCGCACGATCCGGGGATCACTCTTGCCAAACAGGGTCCCGGAAACCACGTTGGTTTCCTTATTGGTTCTGACCGTGATGGTCAGCAGGTTGATAAACTCCTGGGCGTCGTCAGTGGAGGACTCCAGTATCTTGATCCCCTTTTCCTTTGCCAGGTAAGGCGCATTGACCGCATTGACATCATCGAGGACCAATGGCTCGAGCAACCCGCAAATCACGCTGGTACGCACCGGGGACAGGTCATGATCCCCGAAATTTCCGTCATAATCGATTTCAACGGACTTGATATGCCCGTTTGCCAACTGTGCGATCATCCGCCCCATACGGTCGGCCAGCTTGATAAACGGGTCGAGTTCCTCGAGCACCTTGCCGGAAACCGAAGGGACGTTCACCGCGTTCTTGATGGTTTCAGTTTTTAAATACCCGATGAGCTGATGGGCAATATCCACGGCCACGTTGGTCTGGGCCTCCACCGTGGAAGCGCCCAGGTGGGGCGTGCAGATCACGTTATCGAACTCAAAGAGCTTAAATCCCTCCGGCGGCGGCTCCGAAGAGAACACGTCCAGGGCCGCGCCGCCGACCTTGCCCATTTTCAGCGCATCATAAAGGGCATCTTCGTCCACGATGCCGCCCCGGGCACAGTGAATCAGCATGACCCCGTCCTTCATTTTGGCAAAGGCATCCTTGTCGATCAGGTTGGTGGTCTTCTTGATCTTGGGCACATGAATAGTGACATAATCGGAGCGTTCATAGAGCTCGTCCAGGCTGACGGGCTCACATTTCTCCTTTTTGATATTCTCGGGCGTGACCACGGGATCATAGACCACCACGTTCATTTTCAGCCCGCGGGCGCGGTTGGCCACAATGGAGCCAATCTTGCCGAAACCGATCACACCCAGGGTCTTGTTCATGATTTCCCGGCCCTGGAGCTTTTTCTTGTCCCACCGGCCGTCCTTTAAAGACGCCGTGCCCTGCGGAATATTGCGGGTCAGCGCCATCATCATGGAAATGGCATGTTCCGCGGTGGTCACCACATTGCCGCCGGGCGTGTTCATGACAATGATGCCCCGGCGGGTGGCCTCGTCCACGTCAATGTTGTCCACCCCGATGCCGGCCCGGCCGATGGCCTTCAGGTTGCCGGCCGCCTCCAGCAATTCCTTGGTTACCTTGGTGCCGCTGCGCACGGCCAGGGCGTCGTAATCCCCGATGATCTCCTTTAACTGCTCGTCTGACAGGTCGGTTCTGACATCGACCTCAATGCCCTCCTCCTGCTCAAAGAGCTTGACGCCGGCATCGCCGAGCTTGTCACTAACCAGTACCTTGTAAGTCATAATACCTCCTTGGTTCATATTGTAGAACCTGTTTTAAAA
>JBKHJS010000221.1:0-3157 GCA_046537995.1 Desulfobacterales bacterium | reverse complement strand
CAAAAATACGGCGGCACCTCGGTGGGCGACCTGGACCGGATCCGCAACGTGGCCGAACGCATCGCCCGGACCCGGGATGCGGGAAACGACGTGGTGGTGATCCTGTCGGCCATGAGCGGGGTCACGGACCAGCTCATTTCCATGGCGGAAAAAATCCACACCCCGCCCGATGCCAGGGAAATGGACGTGCTTCTGGCCACCGGCGAGCAGACAACCGTCTCGCTGATGGCCATGACCCTGCAGGCCATGGGATACAAGGCCCGCTCCATGCTGGGCTACCAGGCCGAGATCCTCACCGACAATCGCTATACAAAGGCCCGCATCCTGGATATCGGGGCCGAGCGCATCAAGTCGCTTCTGGCAGAAGGAAACATCGTGGTGGTGGCCGGGTTCCAGGGCATGGACGCATCCGGGGACATCACCACCCTGGGCCGGGGCGGCTCGGACACTTCGGCCGTGGCCGTGGCGGCGGGACTGAAGGCGGATCAGTGCGAAATCTACACGGACGTGGACGGGATCTACACCGCGGATCCCAATATCTGCGGCAAGGCCCGGAAGCTTTCCCGCATTGCTTATGACGAAATGCTGGAAATGGCCAGCCTGGGCGCCAAGGTGCTCCAGATCCGCTCGGTGGAATTTGCCAAGAAATACAACGTTCCCATACACGTCAGATCATCGTTTAACCAGGAGGAAGGAACCATGGTGGTGCATGAAGATGCCAATATGGAAAAAGTGGTGGTATCCGGGGTCACCCAGAGCAAAAACGAAGCGCGCATCACCCTGCGCAAGGTCCCGGATCAGCCGGGCATCGCATCCAGGATCCTCAATCCCGTGGCAGAAGCCGGCATCAGCGTGGACATGATCATCCAAAACACCCGCCTGAGCAACATGACCGACCTGACATTCACCGTGCCCAAGCCCGATTTTGCCGCGGCCATGGAGGTTGAAAAAAAGGTGGCAGAAGAAATCGGCGCGGCCGAGGTGCTCGGAGACGAAAATATTGCCAAGGTATCGGTGATCGGCGTGGGCATGCGCAGCCACTCGGGCGTGGCATCAAAGATGTTTGCCACCCTGGCCGCGGAAAACATCAACATCCTGATGATCAGCACCTCGGAAATCCGCATTTCCTGCGTGATCGAGGAAAAATACACCGAGCTGGCCGTGCGCGCCCTGCACACCGCATTTGACCTGGACAGCCAATAACCGCCCGGCGCAGAAATGAAACGCTTTACCCCGGATCAGCTCATTGCCGTGCTTGTGGTTGCCCTGGTAATCCTGGCATTTCTTGTCAAGCGGCTTTTTTTCGGGATTTAGCCCTACCTGCCTGCCAGCGCGTCCTCGATTTCCGAGGTGATCATTTCCACGGCATCCACCGGATCGCCCGCATCCCGGATGGGCCGGCCGATGACCAGGTAATCTGCCCCGTTTTGAACCGCCCGGCCCGGAGTGACCACCCGCTTCTGATCATCTGCTTCCACGGCCCAGCCCGGCCGGATGCCGGGCACCATGGTGACAAACCGGTCGCCGAAACGGCGCTTGATTTCCGCGGCCTCCTGTCCGGAGCAGACCACGCCGGCGCATCCGGCATCATAAGCCATCTGCGCGCGTTTGATCACCAGTGCGCCCGGATCGTCTGCATAGGCCGGATCAAGCCCGGATTCCTGCAGATCCGCCCCGGATACGCTGGTGAGCACTGTCACCCCGAGCACCCTTGTCTTAAGGCCGGCGCCCTCGACCGCGGCCTGAAGCATGGCCCGGCTTTCCGCGCAGTGCACCGTGGTGTATGCCGCCCGCCACGCTGCGATCTGTTCCATGGCCCTGCTCACGGTAACCGGGATGTCATGGAGCTTTAAATCCAGAAAGATTCTGGCCCGGCCCTCTTTGCGGATGGTTTCCAGGACCTCGGCCCCACTGCGGATAAACAGCTCCAGGCCCACCTTGAACATGCCCACCCGCCCGGACAAAAGCCGCACGTATTTGCGGGCTTCTGCCGCAGTTGAAAAATCCAGCGGAAAAACGATGTAATCTTTTGTCAGCCGGTTCATTTGCTTTCCAGGTAATCCTTGAGCTCTTCGCGGTGGCTCTGCTCCATGGGCCCGCCCCTGCGCCAAACCCAGCAGGTGTCTGTCAAAAATCCCATGGCGCGCTCGGCATATATGGACGGATCCAGCGGTTTTTGCGATGCGGCCGACCAGGCGCCCTGCACGGCCGCCGGCGCCATGGCCAGCACCAGGGAGACCATGTGCGCACAGCTTTTCGGCCCGCCCAGCAGTTCCTTGACCTTCAGGGTAAAGCCCGAGGCAATGCGCATGCCCTTCAGCGGGGTGAGCGTGTCAATGGTCTGCCGGCATTCGGCCCGCGGCACGGTGGGCATCTCCGCTTCAACTTCTTCAATCGTCAGAGAAGGCCCGCGCACTTTCATCCGGACGATCATGTGATGAATGGTTCCCGGCGGCCGCTGATCCCCGTTTACCAGGTAGCGGGTGACAAAACATTCATCCTTCAGACTGCCCACCACGATCGCCCCGTCAGGCTCCAGCCCGTAGGTATTGATCTCCAACTGCCGGGTATGGGCCTTCTGCAACCCGCTTACATCCATTGCCATTTACCGAAACCTCCTCAATCAACCGCTTTCATTTTTTAAGTTCTTGACATATTAACAGAAAAACGCAAGAAAACAAGCAGTGTTTCCGATATAAGGAGTGATTGAACAAATGACCGACATGGAAAACAAAATCAGGAACTATTTTGCGAATAAGCCCGAAATCGCGGCCGTCTATCTTTTCGGCTCCCGGGCTGCGGGCAAGGATCATCAGACCAGCGACGTGGATATCGGAATCCTGCTTTGCCCGGAATTTCTCGAATCAGCGCAAACCCTGAGAGAACAATACCTGATCGGGCTCGGAAGATGCCTGAAAAAAGATATTCATCCGGTCATTATGAACCATGCCGGCGAGTTCCTGTTGAAACAGATTCTATCCAAAGGAAAACCCGTTCTGGTCAAGAACTCAAAATTTGAAAAATATTTCAAAATGATATCAATCTCCCGGATCGCGGACTTCAATTTTCATTTGCAGAAAATGCAGGCAGGGTTGACAAAAAAGATTCTGGAGGGCTGAAAATGGTTGACCGGGAGATCGTCATTGCCAAAACAAAT
>JBKHJS010000220.1:0-3169 GCA_046537995.1 Desulfobacterales bacterium | reverse complement strand
GTCCAGGGTCTGGTGCACTTCTTCTGCCAGGGGATTGCTGGTAAAAGCCGGGCGCTGATGCTGCGTGTTGGCATCGTTTTGCATTCGCTCCAGAATCGTATCCGGCTGTGCGGTCAGCCATACAACAATGCCCGAATCCCGCATCTGTGCGACGTTTTTCTCCCGCAGCACCACGCCGCCGCCGGTGGCAATCACCAGGTCCTGCTGTTGGCTTAGATCCAGGAGGATACCGGCTTCCATGTCCCGGAAAGATTCCCATCCGTAGCGCGACACATAGTCGGCAATATGCATGCCGGTCTGCTGTTCAAGCAGGCGGTCCGCATCCGCAAACGCCATTTCCAGAGACCCGGCCAGGCATTGGCCCACTGAGGTTTTGCCCGTGCACCGGTATCCGATCAGGTAGATGTTCATTTTGCGTAAAGCCCTTCAAACACTTCCCAGAATCCGGGAAAGGATTTTTCCACGCAGGACGGGTCGCGGATTGCAACTCCCGGGACGGCAAGGCCGGCCACGGCAAAGCTCATGGCAATGCGGTGGTCGTCATAGGTTTCAATCTCCGCGCCCTGCGGCCTGCCGCCGATAACCCGCAGCCCGTCTTCGGTGACGCGCACGTCAATTTTCATTCTGGCAAGCTCGTTTGCCACGGCTGCCAGGCGATCGCTTTCCTTGGCCCGCAGGTGGGCCACGTTGCGGATGATCGTGGTGCCCTCGGCAAATGCGGCCACCACGGCCAGGGTGGGCACCAGGTCGGGCATTTTTTCCATGTCTGCATCCACGGCACTGAGTCTGCCGCCGGTCACAGTGATGCCGTCTGGATCGTATGCTACCCGGCAGCCCATTTTTTCAAGGATTTCCACAAACCCGACATCTCCCTGGCGGGTGCCTGCGCGGATACCCGCCACTTTCACGCATCCCTTGGTGATGGCTGCCGCAGCCCAGAAATATCCCGCTTGGGAACAATCCGGCTCCACCGTATACGATCCCGCAGCATAGGCCTGGCCGCCCGGCACCCGGAAATCCGTCAGGCCGCTTCTTTCGTATCTGATGCCGAATGCGGACATGATATCCGCTGTCATTTCCACGTACGGGCCTGATACCGGGCCGGCAGTGACATGAATATCAAGGCCGTTTTTTGTGCACGGCGCCATAAGCAGCAGTCCGGAGAGATATTGACTGCTTTTGCTGCAGTCAATGGATACTTTCCGGCCGGTGATGTTTCCGCCGCGGATTTCAACTGGCGGGCAATTGTTGTGGTTTATGGACCGGGCCGAAATACCGGCCTGGGCAAGGGCGTTGAGAAGCTCCCCAATGGGCCTTTCATGCATACGTTTGGTGCCGGAAAACGCGTATGGGCCCTGCCCCAGGGCCGAAACCGCGGTCAGCAGGCGCATGGACGTGCCTGAATTGCCCAGATAGATGGATTTCGGGCCGGGGGCAAACCATCCGGCGCAGCCGTGCACTTCAATTGTATTTTTATTATTTTTAATATTTACACCAAGTTGTGTTATGGCATCTAAAGTATAATTTGTATCCTGGCTATCCAGATAATTGTAAATAATACAAATACCGTTTGACAAGGCTGCTGAAATGGCAATCCTGTGGCTGTAGCTTTTTGAGCCGGGCACGTTCACCGTGGCATCGATTCCGGCAGCGCATTTGATTTTCCGCATGAATGTTTCTTTATGGTTTGTTTGCTGGAAAAGTTCACCTGAATTCGACATTTGGTCTACAGCTACTTGACTTCCGGCACGCCTCTGGCTGCGTGCCACACCCGTATAATATCCACGGCCTCCTCACTGTTTCTGATCCTGTAAACGATTCTACATGGTTTACGGATTACCTCCCTTATCGCAGGATCGCCGAACTCCGGGACGATACGTCCGGATTCCGGGAAATCAGCTAATCGTTCCACGGTTTGAAATAAACCTGTTATAAATCGTTTTGCTGCTGAAGGGCTGTCCTCTGCGATGAATGTGGCAATATCATTAAGGTCCAGTTTCGCTGTTGGAGACCAGATCAGCTTGTAAGCCATTCACTGAATTCCTCTTTAACCTGCTCATGGGAAAGACCCTTACCATTATCGATCTCCTGGATCCCCTTGCGAATACCCGCCACAAAATTGATTCTTTCGCGGATATCTTCCCAGGTGGCATCTTCCGGCAGCTGTTGAATACTTTTGATAGCTACTTCTTTGCTGGTCATTTTCCACCTCATTACAAAGTCTACTCTTTCAGGATTGTCACTTTCTGAATTTTTTCAAAAATTCACATAATTTAATATGTTCTGCAAGCAGGGCTTTTGTCAATATTGTAAATGTTCATACACCACCTGCCGCATTTGTACAACCGGGGCATCAATGCCGGTCCACAGGGAAAACTGGAGCGCGCCCTGGTATACGAACATGCCCACGCCATCGATCACATGGCATCCGGCAGCCTCGGCTTTTGCGAGCAGCCTTGTGCGAAGGGGATTATAAATGATGTCCATTACATGCATGTCCGGTACAAGCGCGGATTCGGGCACCGGCACGGCATCCGTATCCGGGTGCATACCAACGGGCGTGGTATTTACCATGATGTCAAAGCTCCGGCCGGAGATCGCCTCCATGGAAACGGCCTGTGCTCCCATGTCTTCTGCGAGCTGGTGCGCCTTTTCATGGGTGCGGTTGGCAATATAAGGATCCGCCCCGCCGGCCTTTAATCCGTGAACGATTGCCCTGGCCGCCCCGCCCGCGCCGATGATGAGCACCTTCTTGCCTGAAACCGCAATGTTTTCCGCCAGGGCCCGCACCGCCCCCTGGCCGTCTGTGTTGCAGCCCGTAAGTTTTCCACCGGAGTTTACGATTGTGTTTACCGCCCCGATCTCCCGGGCGTTTTCATCGATTTCGTCAAGATGCGCCATGATCCCGACCTTGTGGGGAATGGTCACGCTGGCACCGCGGATCCCCAGGGCGCGGATGCCTGCGGCCGCGCCTTTGGCATCCGCGGTGTCAAATGCCGCGTAGATGCCGTCGCACCCGGCAGCGGCAAAGGCCCGGTTGTGCATAAGCGGGCTTAAGCTGTGGCCCACCGGGTGTCCGATCACGCAGTACACGGGAGTTTTTGCGCTGATTTCCATGTTATTTTTCCGTGATGGTTTCATCGATTTTCATGCCGAAATGCCGGCCCGC
>JBKHJS010000048.1:0-13616 GCA_046537995.1 Desulfobacterales bacterium | reverse complement strand
GCGCAAACAAGACCGGAAGCGGCCCGCTGCCCGCAATCAAACCAATCCGATTATCCGTTTGATTCATATTCTGCAAAAACCTTGCTTACGCCCAAACCCGGACAAGCTTTAACCCATAAATCCGAAATCCGAATTTCGAAATCCGAAACGGCAAAAAAACGGGGTTAGCGAGTAATGCCACGCTGGGTGTCCTTGATGAAGCTGACCAGTTTGAGCACCTCAGGGGTGTTTTCCACCTCTGCCAGCACCCGTTCCACGGCTTCGTTAACCGTCAGTCCGATGCGGAAGATGATCCGGTAGGCGCGCTTGAGCTGATCCACGGAGTTCTCAGAAAACTGATGGCGTTTGAGCCCCACCTTGTTTAAGCCGTACAGGCTTGCCCTGTCCCCGGCGGCGATCAAATAGGGGGGAATATCCTTGACCACAGCGGCTTTGCCCCCGATATATGCGTAATCCCCGATTCGGACAAACTGATGGATGGCCACCAGCCCGCCGATGGTCACATAATCGCCTATGGTTATATGCCCGGCCAGCGTGGCGTTATTGGCCATGATCACCCCCCGGCCGGTGATACAGTCGTGGGCCACGTGCGTATAGGCCATCAGGAAGTTGTCCTCCCCGATCCGGGTGACACCGCCGCCGAATTCCGTGCCCCGGTTCAGGGTGGCAAATTCGCGGATAATTGAATTCTGCCCGATTTTCAGGTAAGTCACCTCTCCCTTGAACTTCACGGCCTGGGGCACAGCGCCGATGGAGGCATACTGGAATATTTGGCAGTTGGGCCCGATATCCACGTACGAATCAATGGTCACATGCGAGCCGATACGGGCGCCGGAAGCTATGGAAACATGGGGCTTGATAATCGTGAAAGGGCCGATTTCCACGTTTTCATCGATTTCAGCCTTTGGATCAACAATGGCAGTTGGATGTATTGTCATGGATTTTTCTCACCCGTCTTTGTCTTCATCTTCGGTTGGCCGGCCGCCTTCTTCCAGACGGGCCAGGCGTTTTTCCAGCTCTGTGATCTGCTTTTTCATCTCCGGCAACCGGGAAATTGTCTGCTGAACCCGAAGCCACTGGCGATGCGGCATCTCCGGGGTGCCGGAAACCGTTTTGCCGGCATCCACACTCCGGGCCACGCCTGCCTGGGGCCCCACCACGGCCCCGTCCCCGATGGAAATATGGCCGCCGATGCCCGCCTGCCCCGCCAGGATCACGTTTTTCCCCACCCGGGCACTGCCCGCAATCCCTACCTGGGCCACGATGATCGTGTGCTGACCGATTGTGACGTTATGAGCAATATGTACCAGGTTATCGGTTTTCACACCCTCGCAGATCCATGTCCGGCCGAACGTGGCCCGGTCAATGGTGTTGCCCGCACCAAGTTCCACGTCATCATCGATCTGGACAATACCCACCTGGGGAATCTTAAAATGCCGGCCCGCATCCGGCGTAAATCCGAAACCCTCGGCCCCGATCACCGAATTCGCGCCGATGATCACCCGGGAGCCGATCCGGCTTTTTTCCGCAATCGTGACATTGGGCATGACTTCCGTGTCATCGCCGATATGAACCCCGTTGCCGATATGGACGTGGGGATGAATAACCACCCGATCACCCAGGATAACATTATCGCCGATAAAGGCAAAAGGGGCGATCGCCGCCTTTTCTCCGCACCGGAAATCATCACCGATGGCGGCCATGGGGCTGATTCCGCAAAAAGGCGGCCTGCGGGGATAGAAATAATGCATGGCCCGGGCAAAGCTCAGCCTTGGCTGATCCGAAAAAATCAGGTTGGTCTCAACTGCTTCTGAAAAATGCCTGGGCACGATAACTGCCCCGGCACTGCAGCCGGAAACCCGCTTGAGCAGCCCGGCATTGTCGGCAAAAGTCACTGCGCTGCCATCGGCCTGGTCAAAGGGCATGGCCCGTGCCACGGATTTGTCCGGATCACCCCGGAAATCCGCCGGATCTGCTGCGATGACCCGGAGCAGTTCCGATAGCCTGATTTCCTTCATAACCTTGCAAGCCCCTTCAAGCGGGATCTGTTGCGGATCGGATCAGTTGCCTGAGCCCTCACCGCCGATGGATCCGTCAAACTCTTCGTTGTATGCCTTGATCACTCTGTCGGTGATCTCGATGGAATCGGGATAATAAACCGCCGCGGTTTTTTCGACAATTAACAGATAACCTTCCTTTTTACCGATTTCTTCGGCAATGGAAAGGATTTCGTCCTGCAATTTGCCCACCTGTTCGGACTGCACCTGCTGGAACTCGGATTCGTATTCTTCTTTCTTTGACTGGAAATCGTATCGCTTGATCTCCATTTCCCGCTGTTTTTCCTGCCGCTTTTTCTTGTTCATGACCATGGAGTCCCGGGACAACTGCTTTTGGAGATCCTCGATCTGCCGGCCCAATTCCTGCAGATCAGATTCCATTTCCCGGCCCTGCTTCCGAATCCGCTCCTGGACCTGCTGGCCGGCCTCGGATTCCTGGATCACCTTCTGGAAATCCACCACCCCGATCTTGGCCACGTCCGCAGCAGAAGCCGAAGCAGCAAAAGCCATGGCACACGCCAGGATCACGCCAAAAATCTTTATCGTCTTCATCTGTATCCCTCCAATATTGATGGCTTCGTAAAAAGCCCAATATCTGCGTTGCGCTGCATCCCTGCGGAATTTCACGTACGATAAAGTACGCTGCATTCCTCGGGATTTGCGCGCCTTGATCTTGAACTTTTTACTTTGCCATCTCTAAATTGACCCCAAAAAAATCGCTTTTTTGCACTCTAACGGAATTGTACTTCGTTTTCCTGACCGCGGCGCGGAAAAGCGGGTTTCCGAGCGGAAATTGAGACTCAAAGAGGCTCCTGGAGCGAGGAAACTCCTTTTTCGCGGCCGCCGGTCAGCCAAGGCGCTCACGGTTTTCCTTTCTCCTAAACTGAGCGTTTCATATTTTTAAAAGCAATTGATTTGAAAGGATAACATCCATTTTTATTTTAAAAATCTGAAACCCTCCGGGATTTTCAATTTTACCGCATCTACTGCGTCAGATACAGCCTCGCATAGTTGACTATAGCGAGTCTGCATCTTCCTTGTATCTGCGGCAAACTTGAAAATCGCTCAATTTAGGTTTCTGCAAAAATACCGCCACGGGGGAATAAAAAGCTTTTTCCGAGTCCATCAAAACGCCCCGCCGATGGCAAACTCCCACCTGCCGTCGTCTTCGCCTTCCCGGGGGTCCAGGATATAGCCCCGCTCCAGCCGGATCGGGCCCATGGGCGAGTACCAGCGGATGCCGAATCCGGCGCTTTCCCGCAGTTCACCCAGATCCACCCGGGTTCCTTCCTTGTACACATTACCTGTATCATAAAACAGCAGGCCTCTTAAACCGGCTTTTTCGATCAGGGGGAATATAAACTCCGCGTTGAACTGGACGAATTTCTCCCCGCCGACCCTGTTGCCGTCATCGTCGCGGACGCTGACATCCCGCCAGTCAAATCCGCGCAGGGAATTGATCCCGCCCAGGTAAAACTTTTCATAATCCGGCAGGTATTTGCCGCCGGCCTCCTTGACATATCCGCCCTCGGCATGCAGAAATCCCACGGTGCTCCAAAAAAGCGGGAAATATTTGCCCAGCTCCGCAGTGGTCTTGGCATATCCCACGTCTCCACCAAGACCGGCATACTGGAAACTGAGCTCGTGCCTGGAGCCCTCGGTCGGACTGATGGCCCGGTCACGCGAGTCATAGACAATGCTTGTTGTCAGGCTGCTTTCTGTAAACCGCCCCGCTTCTATCAAGAGGGAATAATCCGGATTGATATCACTGACCTCGCTCACATCAAAAGCATAGGTCACATACCCCCGGGTATAGTCAAACAACGGGTAGCCGAAACGAAGCTTTCCGCCCTTGCTGTCGCGCTCGTAATCGCCATAGTCGCGTTGCCAGTTATAGGCCTCCACCGTGGCAGACAGCGGGATGTCAAAGAGCCACGGCTCGGTGAAAAGAAACCGGAACTGCCGGGATTCGCTGCCGGTCTGGGCCCGCAGTTCGATCTTCTGACCCCGCCCCAGAAAATTGCGCTCGGAAACCGAGCCCATTACGTAGAGTTTTTCTACCGCACTGTAGCCGGCGCCGAAGCTGAAACTGCCCGTGGCCTTTTCCGTGACATCGATGTTTAATATCATCCGGTCATCTGAATCTCCCTGCCGGGTCTTGACATTGACGTCCTCGAAATAGTCCAGCCGGTGCAGGTTGCGCACGGAACGCTTCAGGCGGCTGGCGCTGTATTTTTCCTGTTCGTGCACCTTGAGTTCGCGCCGGATCACCTTGTCCCGGGTCTTGGTGTTGCCCTCGATTACGATCTTTTCAAAATAAATCGGCTGATTCTCTTTCAACTGAAAGTCCACATCGATCACATCGGCTTCCTCGCGCTTGTTGATCCCGGGGCGGACATCTGCGCGGGCATATCCCTGGTCGGCATACAAATCGCTGAGCGTGATCACATCATTTCGCAGCACCTCACGGCTGTAATACTCCTGCTGGTCAATGGAGACCTTCTGCTGCAGCTCATCTGCAGACCGGATCAATTCACCTTCAAATGAAACCTCGCCGATTTTATAGCGCGGGCCTTCATGGATCTTGATGGTAACATAGATCCAGTCGCCTTCGTATTTTACCTCGGGCTCGGCCACCCGGGCGTCTGCGTAGCCGTTATCCTGGTAATGTGCCTCCAGGCGCATGACATCCTGTTCAAGGCGCTGGGCATCGAGTTCGCCCGAGGAGGTCAGCCAGGAGAAAAAACCTTTCTCCGAGGTTTTCATGATCTTTTTGAGCTCTTTATCCGGGTAGGCCTGGTTGCCTTTCAGCCGGATCTCCCGGATGCGGACCTTCTTTCCCTCTTCAACGGTAAATATCAGGTCCGCCCGGTTATGATCCAGTTCCTCAATCTCGTAGTCCACCTTGACATTGTGATAGTTGCGTTCCTTGTACAGCGTCTCAATTGCCCGGATATTGCGCTTGATCCGGGCAATGTTGAGAATGGCGCCCGAGGAGATATCAATATTTTCCTTGATCTCCTCATCATCGTAAACCCGGTTTCCGGTCACCTCGATGGTGCGGAGGGTGGACTTTTCCTCAACCGTGAAAACAACGACCCGGCCGTCTTCGGTTTCTTCGGCAGCCACCCGCACATCGTCAAAATAGCCCATCTGGTATATGGCTTCCAAATCAGCCGAAAGACGGTCCCTGTCATAGGCATCACCTGCGCTTGTTTTAATGACCCGCAGGATGGCGGCGTCCTCTATGCGCTGGTTGCCCTGTACTTTTACTTCCTTTACCTGGCTTTCGGCCCCTGCCGCTGCACAGAGTGCAAAAAAGAGGCTGATTGCCGCTATCGTCGAAAATCCAATCCGCATTCCGATTCCCTCGCTGATGCCGGCTTATTCAAGCTGCTTTAACCTGCCGTCGACAATATGCATTCTGCGCTGCATCATATCGGCAAGTTTCATGTTGTGCGTCACTGTTACCATGGCCATGCCCATTTCCCGGTTTAATTCCACCAAAAACTCGTGAATCTGGGCGCTGTTTCGCTGATCCAGGTTGCCGGTGGGCTCGTCTGCCAGCAGAATATCGGGGCCCCGCACCAGCGCCCGCGCAAGGGCCACGCGCTGCTGCTCCCCCCCGGAAAGATCGCTGACCCGGTGGCCCATCCGGTCTTTTAACCCCACCCGTAGCAGGATGGCCTCGGCATCTTCCCTTACCCCGGATTTTTTCATTCCCGCAATCAGGCCCGGCATCATAACGTTTTCCAGGCTGGTAAACCCGGCAAGCAGGTAATGGAACTGAAACACGAAACCAATGGCGGCATTTCGAAACGAGGCAATCCGTGAGCCGCTCATTTCGAAAACGTTGGTTCCCTTATACATTACCGTGCCGCTGTCCGGCGGGTCCAGGGTCCCCAGGATATGAAGCAGCGTGGACTTGCCCACGCCGGACTCCCCGACCACTGCCATGGTTTCGCCGTAACCGATTTCCACGGAAAGATCGTTTAAAACCTCTATGGTAACGTCTTTATCCGTAAAACGCCTGGAAATCCCGGATGCCTGAAGCAGGGGCGCATGCTTTGGGGTCTGATCCCCGGTTTCCGATTGTTTTTCCGCAAGTCCGTTATTCATATCGCAACGCCTCCACCGGGTTTAACCGGGATGCCTTCCGGGCCGGATACAGGGTGGCCAGAAAACAGATCACCAGCGCGGCGACCGCGATCACTGCAATATCGACCACATTGACCTCCACCGGCAGGGTTGTGAAATAATACACATCCCCGGGCAGCTCCACAAACTGATAATGCTTGAGCAGAAAACAGCCTGTAAGCCCCAGTACAGTGCCGGCCGCGGTGCCGATTCCGCCAATGACCAGCCCTTCAAAGACGAATATTTTCCGGATGCTGCGCGCGGTGGCACCCATGGCCTTTAGTATGGCAATATCCCGGGTTTTGCTCATCACCATCATGATCAGGGTACTGGCAATGTTGAAGGCCGCCACCAGGATTATCAATGTCAGAATCACGAACATGGCGGTTTTTTCCAGCTCCAGGGCGGAAAAGAAATTCCGGTTCATTTCCATCCAGTCCATGGTCCAGTACGGAAAGCCCAGGTCTTTTGAAATGCGCTTGCCGAGACTGTCTGCCCGGTACATGTCCGATATCCGGATTCCGATGCCCGTGGCCGCATCCCCGATCTTGAGCAGCTGCTGGGCGGAATCCATGCGAATATAGGCCATAGAAGAATCATATTCGTAAAAACCCGAAGTAAACACCCCGCTGACATGGAAGCGCTTCATACCGGGCATATGCCCGCCCGGAGTCATCATGCCCCGCGGGGAAATAAGATAAAGGGTGTCGCCTTTTTTGACCCCGAGATTCTGGGCCAGGTTCTTGCCCGGAATAATGCTCGGCATCCTGAGATCCTTGTCCGGGATTTCGGCCGGTGCCAATTTTTCGGCCAGCTCCGACTCCGAAAGCCCCATGACATCCGTGCCTTCATATTCAGGGGCAATACCGCGCAATACCGCCCCGGACATCCCGGAGCCGGACCGGAGCATTCCCTGGGTTTCGACAAACGGCACCGCGGATTCCACTTGTTCGCGCGCCTTGAGTTTGCCAAGCACGTCCGGGTAATCGGAAATGGCACCGTCGTAATTGCGAACCACGATATGCGGCTCCACGCCCAGGATCTTGTTCTTAAAATAGGATTCAGCGCCGGTCATCACCGCGATCACGATAATCAGCGCCATGACACCCACAGCTACCCCGGCGATGGACAGCACGGTAATAAAGGAAATAAAGCCGGTTTTCTGCCTGGATTTTAAATACCGGCTGCCGATGAAATATTCAAAAGCCATTTATTTGATACGCCCAATGTGATTTCGGATGTATTATGTCTTCTGCAGGCTCCCGCGAAAAAATCCTATTTTTTTTCCGAGGGTTTCAAGTGGGGGAATAAAATGACATCCCGAATGGAATCCGAATCTGTCAGCAACATGGCCAGCCGGTCAATGCCCACGCCCTCGCCGGCTGTCGGCGGCATGCCGTATTCCAGTGCCCGGATATAATCGGCATCCATCTGCACTTCTTCATTTTCCGAATCCCGGTTTTCCACCTGCCGCAGAAATCGGGCCTCCTGGTCCACCGGATCATTTAACTCGGAAAATCCGTTGGCAATCTCCCGACCCGCAATAAAAAGCTCGAATCGCTCGGTGATTTGCGGATCCCGGCTGCTGCGCCGTGACAAGGGAGAAACCTCCACCGGATAGCCGGTAATAAATGTCGGCTGCATGAGCTGCGGCTCCACCAGGTGCTCAAAAACCTTCGTGATGAGCTTGCCCAGGCTGATATCCGCATCCGCGCTCCGGTCCACTGAAACCCCACGGGCGATTGCAAACTCCATGAGCCCGGCCTTGTCCTTTAACAGCTCCGGGCCCATGCCGCCCACCGAGACCAGGGCATCAAAAAGGGTCATGCGCTGCCACCTGCTGTCAAAGTCGATCTCTTCGCCCTGGTATGACACCCGCGCAGAACCGGTAACCGCCCCGGCCACATGGCGAAACATCTCTTCGGTTAAATCCATGAGCTCCGCGTACGTGGCGTAAGCTTGGTAAAACTCCAGCATCGTAAACTCGGGGTTGTGCTGGGTGGAAATGCCCTCGTTTCGGAAATTGCGGTTGATTTCAAAAACCCGCTCAAATCCGCCGACCACCAGGCGCTTCAAGTAAAGCTCAGGGGCGATCCGCAGGTACAGGTCCATATCCAGGGCGTTGTGATGGGTTTTAAAGGGCCGGGCGTCTGCACCGCCGGCAATCGGCTGCATCATGGGGGTTTCCACTTCCAGATAATCGCGGGCCAGCAGAAAATCGCGAATCCCGGAAATCAGCCTGCTTCGCTTAACAAAGACATCCCTGACCTCCGGATTCATCACCAGATCCAGGTATCTCTGCCGATACCGCTTTTCCGGGTCCTTTAACCCGTGAAACTTTTCCGGCAAAGGGCGGTAGGCCTTTGCCAGCAGCCGGAAAGCGTCAACGGCCAACGTCCATTCCCCGGTCCGGGTGACAAACATCGTGCCCTGCAGCCCCACAAAATCGCCGATATCGAGTCTCTTGAAAAACGCGTAGGCTTCTTCGCCCACCCGGTCCTGGCGGATATAGGCCTGCATTTGCCCGCTGCGGTCCCGGAAACGGATAAAGGCCGACTTGCCAAAGCGGTTAACCGCCATCATCCGCCCTGCGGCATGGATTTCGCCATGACCGCCGGTGATCTGCTCGTCGGCCTGATCGATGGCACCCTGGATATCGGCAACCGTGTGAGTCACCGCAAAATCATTGGGGAACAGATCCACGCCTTCTGCCTTGAGCGCCTCGATCTTTTCCCTGCGTTTTGTAATCACGTCTTTTGACTGGGTCATCCATGTTCCCCTGTATATACGCACAAAACCGCTTTTATACAAAAAAACCGGGGCCGTGCGCGCATGTTTTCACGGTATGCGGTGAAAATGGAATTTTATAAAATGGTTCAGGGGCTTGCTATCCCATTTGCAAATCGGTGTCAAGCCTTTTAGGAAGGATGGCGCCGGAGCCGAATCGTTACTGTGGTGCCCCTGCCCGGGGTGCTGTCGATATCCACCAGCCCGCCATGCGCCCCGACCACCTGCTGTACGATGGAAAGCCCGAGCCCGGTGCCCCCGGACTTTGTGGAAAAAAACGGATCAAACACGGAAGACAGGGTCTGTTCGTCCATGCCGGGCCCGTTGTCCGTGATACTGATGCATGCATGAGGCTTTCTGCCCGGATACACTTTCACCTCGATTTCGCCCCGGTCTTCAAGGGCCTCTGCCGCATTGTACAGCAAATTCCACAACACCTGCCTTAAATGCTCCGGATCGAATTTCACATGCAGTCCTGCTGCCAGATCGGTTTTTACTTCAATCTCGGATTGATAACGGGGATCTGATGCAAAAAGCCCCACCACTTCGGATACGACATCATCGAGCCGGATCACCTCCGCATTTCCGGGACCCGGCTTGGCAAAGCGCAAAAAATCGGTCACCAGTGTGCTCAACCGGTCAGCCTCCCGCATTACGATCTGCATCAGACGCTCCTGCTCCGGATCGTAATCGAGCTGGTCCTGCATCATTTGGATCGAACCGGTCAGCGAGGCCAGAGGATTCTTGATTTCATGGGCCAGCCCCGCAGCCATCTCGCCCACGGCAGCCAGCCGCTCCATGCGCTTCATCTGGTCTTCCATGGCCCAGAGATCCCGTTTTGCCGAACGCTCCTGCTCGGAGAGAAATCCGCTCAGAACTGCCACGGCATAGCAGGCCACAATTATTAAAAGGAGCTTGTAAATGATGTAGGGCCAGTCATAACTGGCGGACAGGAAATCGGCCTCATAGCCCAGGGGATGAATGATGCCGTAATATTCCAGGTCAATCAGCAGGCCGTACTGAATCGCGCAAAGCGTGGCGATCACCATCCCGCCGCTGCGGTAGATCACCATGGCGGCATACACGATCACCACCAGGTACATGAAGGCAAAAATGCTGGAGAAACTGCCGGTAACAAATATGATCAGGGTGACCAGAAAGGTGTCAATGCCCACCTGGACGTAGGCAAACAGCATCAGGCGGCGGATCCACGGCAGTACTGCAATATAAACAAAGGATAAGACAAGGAGCGCCAGGGAAATCAGCAGCAGGTAGTCCAGGGCCCTGCCCGTAAGCTCCAGTTCCATGTCCGGACGCATGATGGGCACAAGAATCGAGCCCAGAAGCACCACGCCAAAAAGCGCCCGGAAAAAAATCAGCCACTTGATCTTGCGATGCAGGTCCTGTGCTGCTTTGGAACGAAAAGAAACCATGGGCCCTAAGGCTAACCAATCCCCCCGGCCATTGTAAAGATGGGCAGATACATGGACACCACCAGCCCGCCGATGACCACGCCCAAAAACACCAGCATGAACGGCTCGATCATGGCGGTCAGGTTTTCCACGGCCTGGTCGACTTCCTCCTCGTAAAAGTCCGCGATCTTTTCCAGCATGGCGTCAATGGCGCCGGTGGATTCTCCCACTGCGATCATCTGGCAAACCATGGGCGGAAACACCCCGGTTTCGGCAAGGGGGTCGGCTATGGTCTGCCCTTCGGCGATGCCTGAACGGACCCGGTATATGGCGCGTTCAATGCTCTTGTTGCCGGCGGTTTTGGCCACGATATCCAGGGCCTCTAAAATGGCCACCCCGCTGGCCAGCATGGTTCCCATGGTCCGGGTGAACTTGGCCACAGCCACTTTCCGTATCAGAATGCCGACGACCGGCAGCTTTAAAGAAAGCTCGTCAATGGTGGCCCGGCCTTTCTCGGTTTTGTAGTACTGCCGGAATGCAACAATAAACAACACGAGACCAATAATGATCCACAGGATGTTGTTCGTGACAAAATCGCTTAAGCCGATAACCATCTGGGTGGGGGCGGGCAGACCCTGGCCCATACTGGCGAACATGTCCTCGAACACCGGGATCACGAATATCAGGATTACTGCCACCACGGCGATGGCAATGCAGATGGTCACAAGGGGATAGGTCATGGCCCCCTTGACCTGGGCCTTGAGCTTGGCCGCCTTTTCCATGTATGTGGAAAGACGCCGCAGGATCACGTCCAGAATTCCGCCGGCCTCGCCTGCAGCCACCATGTTGACGAACAGGTCGTCAAAGTGCTTGGGATATTTCTTCAGGGACTCGGCCAGGGTCTGGCCGGATTCCACGGATTCCTTGATGTCCTTGATCATTTTCCTGAAAGTCGGGTTCTCCTGCTGAGCCTGAAGAATATCCAGGCACTGAATGATGGGCAGGCCCGCATCAATCATGGTGGAAAACTGCCGGCAGAAAACAATAATGTCTCTTTCCCGCACCTTGGGTTGCAGAAACGAGACATTTTCAAACAGATCCTTGGGCTTTTTCTTAATCTTGGTCGGATTGATGCGCTGGCGTCCCAGCTGCGCCCGGACTTCCTGTTCGCTGTTTGCCTCGATTTCCCCTTTTTTGAGCTGATTGCTCCGGTCCTTGCCTTCCCATTGAAAAACAGGCATTGGTCCCCCTTTTCCGGATTACGCACAAGAAAAATGTATATACCGCCATTTCTCCCTTGTGTTGCTCGTGGGAGCACTTTACGATTGCAAAACTATATTTAACATAATAAAGACTGAAAAACAATTATTTATACCTAAAATCAGGTTATATCACCAAATACAGATACAGGCCCTGCAAGTAAAGCACATGACCCTGCAACCCGAACAAATCACCATTATCACGACCCATACGAATGCCGATTTCGACGCGGTGGGCTCCATGCTGGCTGCCCAGAAACTGTATCCGGGCGCACTGGTGGTGTTCCCGGGCTTTCACGAAAAAAACATGAAAAATTTCTTTGTCTCCACCATGGCTTACCTGTTTAACATGGCCGAATTCCGGAAAATTGATTCCTCGCGCATCAACCGGCTGGTACTGGTGGACACCAAGCAGGCCGGCAGAATCGGGGAAGTCGCAGAACTGCTGGAAAAACCGGGCCTGGAAATCCATATCTACGACCATCACCCCAAGCTGCCCGATGACATCAGGGGCGATTATGAATTGCACCGATCCACCGGCGCCAATGTCACGCTGCTGGTCGAGCAGATCCGGGAGCACAACCTGCCTGTCACCCCGGATGAAGCCACTGTCATGTGCCTGGGGCTCTACGAAGATACAGGGGGATTCAGTTACCCGTCCACCACTGAAAGCGATTTTCTGGCCGCAGCTTTTCTGCGGGCTGCGGATGCCGACCTGACCACCATCTCCGATTTGATCGCCAAGGAGATGGACCCCCAGCAGATCAGCCTGCTAAACGACATGTTCCATGCCGCGGTCCACTATAACATCAACGGCCAGGAGGTGGTGATCACAACGGTTTCCACCGAAGAATACATTCACGACCTGGCGTTTCTGGTGCAAAAAATGCTGAAAATCGAAAACCTGAACGCGGTTTTCGCAGTAGCACTGATGAAAAACAAGATTTACATTGCCGCCAGAAGCCGCACACCGGATGTGGACGTGGGCGCCGTTGTCCGGGAGATCGGCGGCGGGGGGCACAGTTTTGCCGCCGCGGCCACCGTGCGCGATAAAACCCTGGCCCAGGTGGAACACCGGCTCATTGAACTGCTGAAAAGGCACGTCAAGTCGAGCCATCGAGCCAAGGATATCATGTCCGCGCCCGCGATTACCGCGCAAAACGACATTTCCTGCAGAAAAGCCCGGCAGCTGCTTTCCCAGTACAACATCAACGCTCTGCTCGTATTCGGCCCGGAGAACCGGGGCCGGAAACTTATCGGGTTCATCACCCGGCAGGTCATTGAAAAAGCGCTCTACCATAACCTGGATGACCTCCCCATCGGCGAATACCTGACCACCGAATTCGCGGTGACCGAGCCGGATGCCGACATCTCGGAGGTCCAGGAAAAAATCATCGAAAACAAGCAGCGCATCCTGCCGGTCATGGAAAACCAGCATGTCATCGGCGTCATTACCCGTACGGATCTGCTCAACACCCTGATATACCGTGATAAGCAGCAGTCCGCACATTCCGCCGAACCTCTGCGCGACTCCCGGCAGCCCAAGACCAAAAACGTCACCGGCTTTATCAGGGAACGACTCGATGAGCATATCATCGATCTGCTCCGGCGCATCGGCAAGGTGGCCGATGCCCACGGGTATGCGGCCTACGCGGTGGGCGGATTCGTCCGGGATTTGTTTCTCTACCGGCACAATGAAGACATTGACATTGTGATCGAAGGAAACGGCATTGAATTTGCCAAAGCCTTTGCCAGAAAAGAAGGCGCCCGCATCAACGCTTATGCCAAGTTCGGCACTGCGGTGATTATTTTCCCGGACGGGTTTAAAATCGACGTGGCCTCGGCCCGGATGGAATACTACAAGTTTCCGGCCGCCCTGCCCACCGTGGAAATGAGCTCCATCAAGCTAGACCTGTTCCGGCGGGATTTTACCATCAACACCCTGGCAATCTGTTTGAACCAGG
>JBKHJS010000219.1:0-3173 GCA_046537995.1 Desulfobacterales bacterium | reverse complement strand
ATAAACATTCGGGTTTCATAGCAATCCCCCCGGTACTTGTCAATTATTTATCCGCAACGATTTAGTTGACATCCGGTGATTTGACGTGTTAAAATTTTAAAATTATATTAACAAATTATCAACAAAATGAGTCGATTGGAAAAGGAACTGTCAAAAGAAGTCACCGTTACCAATGAACTCGGCCTGCATGCGCGGCCGGCGGCCATGATCGCCAAACTCGCCATGCAGGCCGCATCCAATGTCTGGCTGATCAAGGACGATGAAAAAGTCGACGCCAGCAGCATTATTGATATTCTTTCGCTGTCCGGCACCAAGGACTCCCGGATCACCCTGAGAATAGAAGACCCTTCAGACACTGAAGTACTCGAACAAATCGCCGGCCTTTTTGAAATCGGCTTTAAGGAGTAAATCCACCGTATATGGGAACAGATAACCCAGAAGAGATCGTTCTGCACGGCATCAGCGGCTCGCAGGGAATCTGCATCGGCAAGGCCTATCTTGTGGATCGCGAGGGCGTGGATGTAATTGAACGCTACCACCTTGACCCCCAGAACGTCAAAAAGGAGACCAACCGCTTCAAACAGGCGGTCAACAAGGCAAAAAACGAGCTTTCCGCGATTATCGAGGATATCCCCGAAGACCTGCGGCAGCAAGCCTACATCCTGGAGACCCACCTGCTGCTGCATAAGGACAAGATGCTCTACGGCAGGACCATCGAGCTGATCGAAAACGAGCAGATCAACGCGGAATGGGCGCTCAGAAAGGCCTCCGCGGCCGCCAAGGCCATATTCAGAAACATCTCAGAGCCCTACCTCCAGGCCCGGGCCGCTGACATCGAGCATGTGGCAGACCGGATCCTGCGCCACCTGATGGGCACGGATGACGTGGATATCTCCGGGATCAACAAACGGGTCGTGCTGGTGGCAAACAACCTATCGCCCGCGGAGACCAGCCAGATCAATCTCGACCGGGTCATGGGATTTATCACCGACCGGGGCGGCAAAACATCGCATACCAGCATCATCGCCCGGACCCTGGAGCTCCCGGCCGTACTCGGGCTGGAACGCGCCACTGCCACGATCAAGAGCGAAGACCTGATCATTGTAGACGGCAATGAAGGCATCGTGATCGCCAACCCCGCAGAAGAGACCCTGCTGCGATACGAGGAGCTCTCCCGCAGGTACGAGGAACACAAAAAGGAAGTCATCCGCAGGGGTGATCTGCCCGCCACCTCGGCGGACAACAAGCTTTTTCACATCATGGGCAACATCGAGCTGCCCGAGGAGGTCGTGGCGGTCAAGGACCACGGCGGCGACGGCATCGGGCTTTTCCGCACGGAGTTTCTGTATCTGTCCAGGATCGAGTTCCCCGGAGAACAGGAGCTGTTTGACCAGTACAAGGAAGTCGTGGAACTCATGGCGCCCCTTCCGGTAACCATCCGCACCCTGGACATCAACGGGGACAAGGAAATATCAACCATGCCCACGCCCGAGGAGGCCAACCCCGCCCTGGGCCTCCGCGCAATCCGGTTCTGCCTGAAAAGGCCGGATATCTTCAAAACGCAGCTGCGCGCCATCCTCCGGGCCGCGGCCCACGGATACGTCCGGCTGCTTTTGCCCATGATCTCCTGTGCCGAGGAGGTAACCGAAAGCATCCGGCTGCTCGACGAGGCCGCTGCCGAGCTGGAAGAGCAAGGCATCGAATACAGCCGCGATATTGAAATCGGCATCATGATCGAGATCCCCTCGGCCGCCCTGATGGCAGACATGCTGGCCGACCTGGTGGATTTTTTCAGCATCGGCACCAATGACCTGGTGCAGTACACCCTGGCCATTGACCGGGGCAACCGGCACGTGGCCCATCTCTATAGCCCCATGCACCCGGCAGTCATCCGGCTGATCCGCCACGTGGTGGATGCCGGGCGGTACAAAAACAAGAAAACCTACATGTGCGGGGAAATGGCCGCAGACCCCATCAACCTGCCCATTCTCCTGGGCCTGGGCATCGAGGAGCTGAGCATGGCCCCGCAAAGTATCCCGGAGATCAAAAACCTGATCCGCAAAATCAGCATTGATGACGCCGAAAAACTCATGTCCACGCTCCTTGCCCAATCTTCTGCGGCAGACCTGCAGCAGATCATCAAGGACAATTACGGCGAGCTTCTTTTCGAAGACATTTACGCCGAATAACAAAATTGCAAAAGGCCGACGGTGCCACAGCGGAAATCACCCTATGACTTACGAACACACAAAAAAAGTTACTGAAAACCGCAAAGCCAGGCATGAGTATTTCATCCTGGATGAATTTGAAGCCGGCATGGTGCTCAGGGGAACAGAGGTCAAATCCCTGCGCGAGGGACGTGCCAATCTCAAGGACGCCTACGGCAAGTTCCACAAAGGCGAGCTTTGGCTCTACCAAATGCATATCGCGGCCTACCCGTTTGCCTATTATGACAACCACGAACCCGAGCGCCCCAGAAAGCTGCTCATGCACAAATCCGAGCTCAAGCGGCTCTACGGGAAAATCAAGGAAAAGGGTTACGCCCTGGTCCCCCTGCGGGTCTATTTCAAAGACGGCAAGGCCAAAGTGAACATGGCCCTGGTCCGGGGTAAGCGCAAATACGACAAGCGCAGCGCCATCAAGGAGCGCGAGATCAAGCGCGAAATGGACCGCGCCAAAAAGAACGCCATGTAAAAAAAGGGGGACCGGTTTTTTGATCAGCCTTTTTTCTCTTCCTGTTGACAATCCGGCCCGGATTCATTATTTTATAAACAAAGCTTCTAATTCCCATCGAAACAGCTTTCCGCAAATGAGGGGGCGAAACGGCTTCGACGGGGACATGGAAGCAATGGCTGCATACCGAGTTCCGCTGGCTCGTAAAAACCGGCGGCGTCTAAACACAAAAGCAGACGACTATAACTACGCCCTAGCTGCTTAAAAGCAGCTAGCGTCCTTCCGGGTTTTCTCCTGCGGACCCGGTACAGGGCGTCGACTAGCAGGATAGCCGATCCGGGATGCCTGTTCCCGGTAAGGCGAAAATCAAACAGGCTAGCGGTTTGCGGATCCAGTCTGAAGGAGCCGTAAACTGCGAAATCCAAAATTCAGACTAAGTATGTAGATGCCGTTGTGGAATGTTTCCGGACGCGGGTTCGACTCCCGCCGCCTCCACCATT
>JBKHJS010000218.1:0-3174 GCA_046537995.1 Desulfobacterales bacterium | reverse complement strand
AGGATATAGGCCTTGATCCAGAAAGAGGCATAATAGGAAAACTTGACGTTGCGCTCCGGGTCGTACTTGCGCACGGCCTGCATGAGCCCCACGTTGCCCTCCTGGATCAGATCCAGCAGGTTCCGGTTCCAGAAGCGCTGGAATTTGAGCGCAATCTTGACCACCAGTCGCAGGTTGGAAACCACCAGTTTATATGAGGCCGCATCGTCGTCATGTTCCTGCACGAGCCTGGCCAGTTCCCGCTCCTCTTCCCGCGTGATCAGACCGTGATTGCGGATTTCCGCCATGTACTGCTGGACCGGATCATAGGATTTCCTGCCGCTTTTGAACTTCTCTTCTGCCGCTTTTTTCTTTCGCACTGTTTTTTCGATATCCGCATAGGTGGGCTCCGCGGGGGCATTCTGGGTGCTGTCGCCGGAAATGTGTCTCGGATCGTTAAACATGTTATAACCTCCCTGCTTAATGGCAAAGCGTTGAAAAAAAATGGGCAACACATCACGCCAATTTTTTCGCGCGGAACCGCAAACCCATGTGTTGCAAAAAAACCCGATGCGGTTATGTTTCTTCCATGTATATGGTATTCCAAACCGGAGATACATAAGGTGTAGACAGTATTTTGAAATGAAAAACCGGGTAGACCGACCCGGATCTTTCTACTGTTTTGCATCAGGCTTTTGTGTACGACCCGATACATCAGCCGCGCGGCCGGGATGTGGCGGTGTATAACGCAGGTGGCATCACCGTAAAAAACCCGTTATCTAGTCAAAGGAGCCGGACTTGAAACCCAAAAACGCTTCAGACAAAAAGGCAGGACGCACCGGGAGTGCCAAATCCTACGACGTGGTGGTTATTGGCTCGGGTTCCGGCATGCAGGCCGTGGAAAATGCCATCGAGGCGAACATGAGCGTTGCATTGGTGGACAACGGCCCGGCCGGCGGAACCTGTCTGAACCTGGGATGTATTCCCTCCAAAATGATGATCGCCGCGGCCGACCGGGTCATGGAAATCCGGGAAGCCTCGCGCTTCGGCATCTCCGCGGAAATCACGGGCATTGATTTCAAAAAAATCATGCAGGACATGAAGGCGGCGGTGGTTCCGGACCATCGGCAGATTCACCAGGCGCTGCAAAGCGATGACCGGTTTGACTACTATGAGGGGCTGGGGTACTTTACAGATGATCGAACCCTGGAAATCAACGGACAGCACATCCAAGGGGAGACCGTTTTTATCGCCTCGGGGGCCCGGCCCAAAATCCCGGACATCCAGGGCCTGGAAAGCGTGGATTACCTGACCAGCGATACCGTTCTGGACCTGGAAACCTGTCCCGAAAGCCTGGCCATTATCGGCGGCGGATATATCGCCGCGGAATACGGCCATTTCTTTTCCGCCATGGGCGCGGAGGTGACCATTTTTCAAAACCAGCAGCGCCTGGTGCCCACAGAAGAACCCGAGGTTTCCGATTTGCTGGCAGAGGAATTGCAAAAGCGTCTCCATGTCGAGCTCAACACCGAGGTCAATCATGTTGCCGGCAACAAAGACGGCGTTGCCGTGACATATACCCGCAAGGATTCCGGCAGCCAGAAGCAAATGCAAGCCGAGCGGGTGCTGGTGGCCGCCGGCCGCCGGTCCAATGCCGACCGGCTGGCAGTGCATAATACGGGCGTGCAAACCGATGAAAACGGCTTTATATGGACGGATTCCTATCTGCAGACCACCCGCAAAGGCATCTGGGCATTCGGGGACGCAAACGGCCAATACATGTTCACCCACGTGGCCAATGCCGAAGCTGCGGCCGCATGGCGCAATGCCATTGACAAAGAAAACAAACCGTTTGATTATCATGCCGCGCCGCGGGCCGTATTCACCCACCCGGCCGTGGCATCCGTGGGCATGAACGAGGCCGAGGCCCGCAAGACCCACGAGGTTCTTGTGGGAATCGCCAATTATGATGACTGTGCAAAAGGCATGGCCCTGCGCCAGGACCGGGGCTTTGCCAAGGTGATCCTGGACCGCCGGGAGCTGGATCTGCTGGGATTTCACATCATCGGGCCGCATGCACCCGTTTTGATCCAGGAAGTGATCAACGCCATGGCCACAGGCGGCGGCTCCGGGCTGCTGGTTTCCGGCATGCACATTCACCCGGCCTTAAGCGAACTGGTCATGAAAACCTTTTCCAGGCTGGAATAAGGGCGCGTGAAATACGAAACAATCCGGATTTCGGGATTCGGATTTTGTCCCAACGGCAATCTTGATCCAGGAACAGTAGATCCGGCTACAGGATTGTACGCACGAAAATACAAGGGACCCGGAATTGAAGCACAAAAGTTCAAGGCTTATTCTTCGGTGTGAATTATCCCGGATAAGGCCGGACAACTTGTTTTATCAACACAACCAAATGACAAGGAGGAAAACATCATGAAAATCGGCGAACTCTTTCAGTCCGGAGACTGGAAAAACGAAAAGCACGTACCCGCCATTGACTGCCCGGACACGGTAAAGGCGGATGAAGCATTTGACGTTACCGTTTCCATCGGCAAGGAGATCGGGCACCCCAACACCACTGAACACCACATCCGCTGGATTCGGGTGTATTTCAAGCCCGAGGACGACAAGTTTGCCTATGAAGTGGGCAGCTACGAGTTCAACGCCCACGGCGAAAGCGTCCAGGGCGCCAACCAGGGCCCGGTTTATACCGACCCCAAGGTCACCGCCCGGATGAAGGTCAACAAGCCGGGCACGCTGCTTGCCTCCATTTACTGCAACATCCACGGCCTTTGGGAAAATACGGCACAGATCAAGGTTTCTTGAAGCCGTTAAAAAACCGCAAAACCTTCCGCCATGCCGCTGCCCGGCCCGCCGCCCCGGTTTTCCGGCAGCGGCATGGCCTTTCCAGTGAAAACCGCGCAATCCGGGCACTGAAAACCTAGTACCCCTCGCCGCACAGACAAACAAGGCAAATCCCCGGAAAACCGAGTTTTCAAACACGGACGGATGTCCTGTTTTTTTGATTTCGATCCCGATACCGATTTGGACGCCAAAAAACCCATCACATCAAGGCAATAGATTTGAAATCGGTGGCAGCCCGGAATTCGGCCTGGAATCTGCCAAGAGAGCTGAAACAGGGCGGGACGGCGGGGTGGTTTGCGCAGATGCATCGGGCGCGGCAGCGGACGG
>JBKHJS010000217.1:0-3179 GCA_046537995.1 Desulfobacterales bacterium | reverse complement strand
GATAAACATGATATAGAATTTCATTTATGTAAAAAATACTGGAAAAAGGATTCTCATGCAGGATTTGCAGGCGGAATCCGGGAGATCGGGATAAATGAGACGTGTGGGTCGCTGGTTGCTGACCACTTTCAAATGGCTGTTTTACCTGGGGGTTGCCGGGGCGGTTGTCGGGAGCCTGGCTTTTGCCGGCATTTACTTCTATTTCAGCCGCGATCTGCCGGAGATCAATACGCTGGAGGATTATCAACCCCCGGTCGTTTCGACTTTTTATTCGGATGATGACCGGAAAATTGCAGAGTTCTATGACGAACGCCGCATCGTGATTCCGCTTTCACAGATGCCCGATCACCTAGTCAATGCGTTTATTGCCACTGAAGACGCCCGTTTTTACGCGCATGAAGGCATTGATTTTTACAGCATCGTCCGGGCATTTTTCAAAAACCTGGAAGCCGGCGGCATCGTACAAGGCGCCAGCACCATTACCCAGCAGGTGGCCAAGTCCTTTTTTCTGACCTCTGAGCGCAGCTACGCCCGAAAGCTCAGGGAAGTCATCCTGGCCTACCGCATTGACAGGCGTTTTACCAAGGATGAAATCCTGTATCTGTATTTGAACCAGATATACCTCGGACACGGGGCCTATGGCGTGGAAGCTGCGGCGCAGAACTATTTCCATAAATCCGCCGAAGACTTAACACTGGCAGAAGCGGCCATGCTGGGCGGCCTGCCCCGGGCGCCAAGCTCATATTCCCCGTTCAGGCATTTCCAGCAGGCCAAGCAGCGGCAGATTTTTGTGCTAAACCGGATGGTTACAGAAGGCTTTATTACCAACCTCGATGCCTCGGAAGCCATGGGCACTGAAGTCGAGGTTCACCATCGGCCCAACTGGTTCATGGAGACCGCGCCGTATTATACCACGCATGTTCGCAAGCTGGTCGAGGATCGCTTCGGCGAGAAGGCCCTGAAAACCGACGGCCTAAAGGTATATACCAATGTGGACCTTGAAATGCAGGAAACTGCCAGAAAATCGATTGAAAACGGTCTGCGGGCGCTGGATAAGCGCCAGGGATACCGGGGTCCCATTAAACACCTGGAAGACAGCGAGATCGAGGCTTTCGTTCAGCAGCTCAAAGAAAAAGCCGAGGAAGAAGGGATTCACGAGGGAATGATCACCCGGGGTGTTGTGGTATCTGTGGACAACCGGGCAGATGACGTGACGGTCCGATTGGGCAAGGCCGTGGGCAGCATCCCGCTGAAAAATATGCGGTGGGCCCGCCGGCCCGATCCGGAAGTGCCTTATGGAAGGGTGTTTGTGGAGAACCCCGGAGATGTTTTGGAAGCCGGGGACGTGATTTCCGTGAGGCTGGAAAAATGGAATCAGGAAAAGGAGCAGTGGCGGCTGTCCCTGGAGCAGAAACCCCAGGTGCAATCCGGCCTGGTAAACATGGAAGTCGGCACCGGAAGGATAAAAACGCTGGTGGGCGGCCTGGATTTTGCCGAAAGCCAGTTTAACCGCGCAAGCCAGTCCCGCCGCCAGCCGGGTTCCGCATTCAAGCCGATCATTTATGGCGCCGCTCTGGACCAGGGAATGACCCCGGCCACGATAATTGCGGACACACCGATCGTGTTCGAGGATACCGAGCGCGATTTTACATGGAAACCGGGCAATTATGACAGAACGTTTCACGGGTTCACCTTGTTTCGCGAAGGGCTGATCCATTCCAGAAACGTGGTGACCGTCAAGATCCTCCGGGATGTCGGGATCGATTATGCAGTGGATTACGCCCGCAAGCTGGGCATTGAGTCGCACCTGGACCGGAATCTGTCCCTGGCCCTGGGTTCTTCCGGGGTGACCCTGCTGGAACTGACAAACGCCTACGCGGTTTTCGCCAATCAGGGCATCCGCATGGAACCGGTGTTTATCCGGAAGGTCGAGGACAGAAACGGCGAGGTGATCTATGAAAGCGACGCTGAGCCGGAAATCGTCATTGACAAGACCTCGGCCTACATTATGACCCATCTTCTCAAGGAAGTTGTCCAGGAAGGCACGGGCCGGCGGGTCAAGTCCCTGGGCCGGACGGTTGCCGGCAAAACCGGCACCACCAACAACTTAAATGATGCCTGGTTTATGGGATATACGCCCGGTTTTGTTACCGGTGTATGGGTGGGATATGACAATGAGCAGTCCCTGGGCAGCAAGGAAACCGGTTCACAGGCGGCCAGCCCCATCTGGCTGAGCTACATGAGGCAAATCCTCAAAGACCGGCGCGAGCGAACGTTTTCGGTGCCCGAGGATGTGGTATTTGCAAAGATCGATGCAAAAACCGGACTTTTGCCCATTGAATCTTCCGAAAAGGTGATTTACGAGTGTTTCAAGGAAGGCACCGTGCCCACAAAACACACCCAGGCGCCCGACGAGGTTACTGAGACCGATGAGTTCTTTAAAAAGGGACTTCAGTAGGCCTGAAAATCAGGGCGCTGCGCACCGGGTGACCGAGCCGTAGAAGTCCAGCACGTCTTTTTTAAATCGTTCCGGCTGATCCAGGTATGCCGCATGCCGGGCGCTTTCATAGACGCGCACCTCGGTATTAAGCAGCCGGGCCAGGCGCCGGATCTCCTGCGGGTAAACCACATCGTCGGCCTCACCGTAAATAATGGAAACCGGCATGGAAAGCCGGCTGTAATGCGATGCCAGTTCCGCCTGGAGACTCATTACCGGCGCAATCAGCAGGAGGCCGGATGCCCGGTTGGCCACACAGTGTCTCAGCGCGATATAGCCGCCGAGGCTGGCGCCGACAAGCACGGCCTCCGGGGGTGCCAATCTGGCTACGATGGCGGCGTTTTCTGCCGGATCCGGGTTCCGGGGCGCGCTTTCGTTTGCATGGCCGTAAGGCATGTCAATGGCTTTAAACGGGATGCCCTTTTGTTCAAGCAGCCGGAGCAGCCCGATGTCGTTCCACACGTCACTGGTGTACATATACCCGTGCAGCAGCACGATACACGGTCCCTTACCGGGGTTAGAAATCATCCGGCATTCAAAACCGTTAATCTCCACGGCCTCGTCTTTCATATCCAACCATCCTCGCGCATTGCGGCTCGACCCGTCCCGGCCAACAGATCACCCTGTACCTGATTAACAGGAGTCATTGTATATATCGATTCTGCGAAAAAACAACGAAAAA
>JBKHJS010000047.1:0-13720 GCA_046537995.1 Desulfobacterales bacterium | reverse complement strand
TTAACGATAAATTCGTTTATAACCACGAAGAGGGTGAAGATCACAAAGATCAAATCATAAAAAAGATATTTCTTCGTGTGCTTCGGATTCTTCGCGTACTTCGTGTTTATAATGAAGCATGTGCAATTGCTTAACCGATCATATATCATCAGATCATCCGCTTCGGTTTTGCAGCGGCCCCATCGATGCTTTGCGGTCAAAGCTTAAACAGTTTTTCAATCAGCTGGGATTTCATCACGTCGCCGCCGATTTTGAGCTTGCCCGAGGTATATGCCTGCATGGCCGGCAGTTCGCCGTTGATCATGGCCAGAAAGTCCCTGTCTTCCATTTTCAGGGTGCAGGTGGGCTTCTCATGGGTGCCCGGCTCCACCGTGCACCTGCCGTCGGCGACGATGCAGTACCAGTCACCACCGGTCTCCCCGGAGATATGGTACTGGAACACCACGTCCACGCCCTTGGCCGCATCCGCGTTAAAGGCTTCGGGCATGGCGGCAAACACGGCCGCAGGATCGGTGTATCCGCCCGTGTCCTGTTCTTCGCCGCCGGCCCCGGACTGGGCGGCAAAGGCGTTGAGCACGTCTCCCACCTGTTCGTTTAGTTCATTGTATTCCTTGCCGTTTTTCAGGGAGGCGGTTTTGTCCAGATTGGCCGCGACCTGCTCGGCCGAGGCAGGCGCGTCTGCCCCGGCAAGCACTGCGCCCGGGCCGGTAACCACTGCCGCGCGGTTAAAGCATCCCATGCCGGCATTGTAGATCCGGCCGGAAACCGGGCACCGCTCGGAGCAGAGATAAAGCACCAGCGGGGATACGAATTCGGGCTTGACCTTTTCGAGCAGTTCCGCGGGCAGCACGTCCTCGGTAAGTCTGGAGGCGGCCAGCGGTGCCACGGTGTTGACGCGGATGTTGTACTTCCGGCCCTCGAGCTTCAACGTGTTCATGAATCCCACCAGGCCCATCTTGGCCGCGGAGTAGTTGGTCTGGCCGAAATTGCCGTAGAGCCCGGCCGCGGAAGTGGTCATGATGATGCGGCCGTATCCCTTCTCCCGCATGACCCGGAAAGCCGGGCGGGTGACGTTGTAGGCGCCGTTAAGATGCACGTCAATTACGGCCTGCCAGGTATCCGGATCCATCTTGGCAAAGCTTTTGTCGCGCAGGATGCCGGCATTGTTAATCAGGATGTCCACGGTGCCGTAGTTGTCCAGGGCGGCCTGGACGATGTTTTCACCGCCCTGGGGGTCGGCCACGTTGTCATAATTGGCCACTGCCTCGCCGCCGCCGGCCTTGATTTCATCCACCACCTTCTGTGCCGGGGTGGCCGAGCCCTCGCCCGAACCGTCCCGGGCGCCGCCCAGGTCGTTGACCACAACCCTGGCGCCCCGGGCGGCCAGATCCAGGGCGTATACCTTGCCCAGTCCGCCGCCGGCACCGGTAACAATGGCCACTTGGCCGTCAAAGCGGATTTCGTCCCTGGGAACCTCCCCGTATTCGAATATGCCGTTGGTGATCACGGGTTCGCCGGTTTTTGCATTTACGGTCTGCCAGGCGGCCCTGCCGTCTTCGAGTTTCCAGATCTGGGTCTTGATGGGATCACCCGGGTAAAGGGCCTTTGAAAAACGGCAGTCAAACCGGTGCAATCGCTCGGGTTCTCCCGGGATCAGCTTGCCGATCAGGGCGCGGCAGGCAAAGCCGTGGGTGCACAGGCCGTGCATGATCGGATGGTCAAAGCCGGCCATTTTTGCAAATTCCGGGTCCACGTGAAGCTGGAACACGTCCCCGGAAAGGCGGTATAAAAGCGGCTGGTCCGGGGATGGCTGGTCTTCGACTTCGTAGTCGGGCTGCCGGTCGGGAATGGGGCTTTGGGTTTTCGGGGCGGGCTCGCCGCCGAATCCGCCGTCAAGGCGGGAGAAAAGTTTGAGCACGCTGGTAAACAGGCGCTTGCCGTTTTCGTGATATGTCTGGCTTTTGCCCACGATGAGCGCGCCCTTGTCCGCGCCCATGTCGTAAATGTTGATGATTTCGCCTTCGGTGATGAGCTTGCCCTCGGTGGGGATGGGGTTGTGGAAGATCAGCTGCTGTTCTCCGTGCAGGATTCCCGCCAGGTTGACGTTTGCCTTGATTCCGAAATGGGAGAGAAATTCGAAGATCGCGGCAATGCCGAAACTGGGGATGACTTTGAGGTCCTTTTCATAAACGTAGTTGAGTTCGTCAAAACCGGCGCCCACGCCCAGGGCGTATAATACCACGTCCTTCCATGAATACGCCGTGGTAACAGGGCCGATTTTCTCACCGACGGCATCCAGGTTCAGCGCCATGTGCCTGCCTCCTTATTTTGATGGGATTTGGGGATATATGCCGAAATTCAACCTGTGCTGGATAAAGGTTTAGCATGCATTGGAAACCGGGGGTTGAAAAATTAAAGCAATTTATTCCAGCAAGTGATGGGGAGATCATAAAATGTTTTTTTCTGCCATGTCAAAGCTTTTTTGCCTTTTGACTGCCGGATTACAGGAAGCTTTTGATATTTACACCGCTCGTATTATATTTAGAAAAAAAAGCCAGCCGCGGATTCTGCAAACCTCTTTTAGAAAGGATGGCCGTTATGCCCCTCGGACTGATGGCCCTTTTTGCCTTTGCCCCGATACTCGTGGCGCTTGTACTCATGGTGGGACTGCGCTGGCCCGCCACCCGGGCCATGCCGCTGGCCTGGCTGGCAGCCGCAGCATCTGCGGTGTTTGTCTGGAAAATGGACCTGATTGCCGTGGCTGCCTCCACGCTCCAGGGATTTGCCAGTGCGGTGACCGTTCTGCTCATCGTATTCGGCGCCTTGATGATCCTCTATACCCTGTCGGAAAGCGGCGGTATGGAGACGATCAATCACGGGTTCCACGGAATTTCCACGGACCGCCGGGTTCAGGTCATTATTATTGCATTTCTCTTCGAGGCGTTTCTGGAAGGTGCGGCCGGATTCGGCACGCCTGCGGCAATCGCCGGGCCGCTTCTTTTGAGCCTGGGCTTTCCGGCCCTGGCAGCCGTACTGGTGGCCCTGATTTTAAATACCGTGCCCGTGACCTTCGGTGCTGTGGGCACCCCCGTGTGGTTCGGGCTGAAGAACCTGGAGGGCAAAATCGAAGCCGCCGTGTCCGAGCACGGCGCCAGCCTGCCTTTTTCCGATATGGACGGGTTTAACATGCTCGTGGGGCAATGGTCTGCGGTATTTCATACCGTGATGGCCTTTGTGCTGCCCATATTCGTGGTCTGCCTCATGACCCGGCTTTTCGGGCAGAACCGCTGCTTTCGCGAGGGCCTGGCCGTATGGAAGTTTTCCCTGTTTGCATCTGCGGCTTTTGTGATTCCTTTTCTGGGTTCGGCCTTTTCTATCGGCGAGGAATTCCCTGCGCTCATTGGCGGACTGGTGGGCCTGCCGGTGGTGCTTTATGCAGCCAGGCGGAAATGGCTGCTGCCCGCACAGAGCTGGGATTTCGGTCCCCAGTCGGCCTGGGAGGCAGAGTGGACCGGGGAAATCGCCACTGCGCAGAAAATCGAGTTTACCCCGCAAATGAGCCAGTTCCGGGCCTGGCTGCCCTATGTTTTGATCGGCCTGATTCTTGTGCTGACCCGGGTGCAGTTTCTGCCCCTGGTGCAGTGGGTCAAGGCCTGGAGCATCGGGGTATCGGATATTCTCAGCCAGGCGGGCATCGATTACAGCCTGCAGCCCTTCTACAACCCGGGCATTATTCCCTTTATCCTGGTGGCCGTGCTGACCGTGGCCCTGCACCGCATGCCGGCGCAAAAAGTCAAAAAGGCATGGAGCGAGGCTTTCGGCCGGATGAAAAATCCGACCATTGCCTTGATTTTTGCCGTGGCCCTGGTACAGATATTTAAGAATTCAAGCATGAATCCTGCGGGCTATGCCTCCATGCCCCTTTCCATGGCCGAGGCAGTGGCTGCCGTGGCAGGAGGCTCTTGGCCGCTGTTTGCCCCGTTTATCGGTGCCCTGGGCTCGTTTATTACCGGCAGCAACACGGTCTCGGACCTGCTGTTTGCCGAATTCCAGTACAACATTGCCGCCGCCCTTGAGCTGCCCCGCCAGATTATCGTGGCCCTGCAGGCAGTGGGCGGGGCCATGGGCAACATGGTCTGCATCCACAACATTGTGGCAGCCTCTGCCACAGTGGGCCTGGTGGGCATGGAAGGCGTGATTTTAAAACGCAACGTGGTGCCCCTGCTGCTTTACGGGATCGTGGTCGGGGGCATGGGGCTGGTTTTTGCCTACCTGCTGTTTCCGGGGGCATTTTGAGCAAAAAATCCGAGCCCCGGGAAATGATGGGGAGATGATGAATAAAAAACTGGTGCGCGAATTTGAAAACCTGGTGGGGTGGGACAATGTCATGGCAGAGCAGGCCGACCGCCAGGCGTATTCATATGATTCGGCCGTGCTGGAACCGGTGGTGCCGGCACTGGTGGTCCGGCCGGAAACATCGGCTCAGCTCGGCAAAACCGTGCGGCTGTGCAATGAAAACGGACTGCCTCTGACCGTGCGGGGTGCGGGAACGAATTTAAGCGGCGGCACCATTCCTGCCTCAAGCAGTGCCGTGGTGGTGACCACCAACGGGCTTTCCGATATTGTCGAAATCAATTCAGAGGATATGTATGCCGTTGTTGAACCCGGTGTGATCACTGCGCAATTTGCGGCTGCAGCCGCGGCAAAGGGGCTTTTTTATCCCCCGGATCCGGGCAGCCAGACCGTGTCCACGCTCGGCGGCAACGTGGCGGAAAACGCCGGCGGACTGCGCGGTCTCAAGTACGGGGTTACCAAGGATTATGTCATGGGCATCGAGTTTTTCGATGTCAACGGCGAGCTTGTCAAGTCCGGATCGAAAACCGTCAAGTGCGCCACGGGATTTAACCTTTCCGATTTAATGGTGGGATCCGAGGGGCTGCTCGGGGTCTTCAGCCGGATCATATTCAAGCTGATTCCGCCGCCCAAGGCTTCCCGGGCCATGACGGCCGTGTTTGACTCGGTGGAAAAGGCCTCGGAAACCGTTTCCGCCATTATTGCCGAGCGGATCGTGCCCTGCACCCTGGAGTTTCTCGATAACTTTACCATCCGCACGGTCGAGGATTTCCGGCATGCGGGATTGCCGACAGACGCCGGGGCCCTGCTGCTCATCGAGGTCGACGGTCACCCGGCAGAGGTCGAAGATGACGCGGAAAGTATCCGGAAAATCTGCGAACAAAAAAGGGCCGGAAAAATCCAGCGCGCGGGATCGGCGGAAGAAAAGGACCTGATCTGGCAGGCTCGGCGCGATGCGCTGCCCGCATTGGCGCGCTTAAAGCCCACCACCGTGCTCGAGGATGCCACCGTGCCCAGGAGCCGGATTCCGGAGATGGTCAGAAAAATCCGGGACATCGGGGAGAAATACCACATAGACATCGGCACATTCGGCCATGCCGGAGACGGCAATCTGCATCCGACCATTTTAACCGACAAGCGTGATAAAGACGAATTTGCGCGCGTGGAGCAGGCAATTGATGAAATTTTTGAGGCGGCCCTGGCCATGGGCGGCACCCTTTCCGGAGAGCACGGCATCGGGCTGGCCAAGCGCAAGTACCTGGAAGGCGAGACCAGCCAGGGCACGATCTGCTATTCCAGGCGGCTGAAGGAAACCTTTGATCCGGGCAATATCCTGAACCCGGGCAAGATGATCGGAGAATAGCCAATGGCCGATATTGGAGAACTGGTGCGGCTGTTACAGGAGCTGGAAGAAGAACTGGTCAACTGCACCCGGTGCGGCATGTGCCAGGCCGTATGCCCCCTGTACGGCGCAACCGGCCGGGAAACCGACGTGGCGCGCGGTAAAATCGTGCTCGTGGAAAACCTGAGCAAGGAGATCCTGGATGATCCGGAAGCGGTCAAACAGCGCCTGGACCGGTGCCTGCTGTGCGGATCGTGCGAAGCGGCATGCCCGGGCGGTGTGCCGGTCATGGATATTTTTTTAAAGGCCCGGGCCATTATCACCGGGTATCTGGGCCTGTCCCCGGTGAAAAAAGCCATTTTCCGCGGATTTCTTTCCAACCCGGATCGCTTTGACAAGCTGCTGAGATGGATGGCCCGGCTTCAGGGTCCGTTTTCCAGGCAGGTCAGTGAAACCCTGGGTTCTTCCTGTGCGCGGTTCATGTCCCCGGTTATCGGGGACCGCCACTTCATGCCGATTGCTTCCGAGTCCTGGCATAAAATGGGGCACCGGCAATTTTCGCGGCCGCGCGGCTCGGGTATCCGGGTGGTATTTTACCCGGGATGCCTTGTGGACCGGATTTTCCCACGGGTGGCAGAAGCGGCCATGAAAGTGTTCGAATTCCACGGCGTGGACGTGTTTTCCGCAGAGCGGGTGCCGTGCTGCGGCATTCCGGCGCTTTCCGCAGGCGACCGCCAGAGCTTTGAAAAACTGGTCCGGCAGAACATGGATATCCTGGCCCCGCTGGATTTTGATTACCTGGTAACGCCCTGTGCCACCTGTACCGCCACCATTCGAAAATTCTGGCCCGCGATGATCAGGGCCGGGGCCGGCGGGCTGGCCGGCGAAATCCGGGAGAAAGTATTGGCCGTATCCGAAAAAACCCGGGATATCAACGAACTGCTCGTTGACGGGCTTGGCGTGCAGGCCCCGGCAGCGCCGGCACCCGGCGCAAAAAGCGTTACTTACCACGATCCGTGCCATTTGAAAAAATCCCTGGGCATTTCCCGGCAGCCGCGAACCGTGCTGGCGGCCGGAGGGGATGTCGAGCTTGCGGAAATGCGCGAGCCGGACCGTTGCTGCGGCATGGGCGGCAGCTTTAACCTCCAGCACTACACCCTGTCAGATAAAATCGGGCAGAAAAAACTGGCCGCAATTCTTAAAACCGGTGCCGATACAGTGGCCACCGGGTGCCCGGCCTGCATGCTCCAGATTATTGATTTGCTGTCCCGCGGCGGGCATGCCGTGGCGGTGAAACACCCGGTGGAACTTTATGCCGAAGCCCTGCAGCAGCGCCCCGGTCTGCAGGAACCGGTTGGTGCGCAAAAACCTGGAAAGACGGATTATGACAAACCAGCAGAAACTTATCGATGAATTCGCGGAAAAGGCCCAGGCCGTATCCACTGAAGTCCGCGTGGTGGAAGCCATGACCGAAGTCCTGGATTATGCCGTGGCCCTTTGCCGGGACAAGGAGGCCTGCCAGGTGCTGGCTTCCGGATGCGAGCATCCCCTGTCAGAGCCGGCAGAAGAGCTCTGCGGATTAAAGCAGTGGCAGAAATTGATCGCCGCGCCGGCAATGGATCAAAAACACCTGGATGTTCTGACGCCGATGTGCCGCGAGGCCGGCATCGGCCTGATTCAAAAGGGGCTGGCCGGATATGCCGGGGGCATTGACGTGGGACTGACCGGGGCGGATCTGGGCATCTCGAATACCGGCACCATCGTATTGAATTGCCCGGACGAGGACCTGCGCTTGGCCACCATGATCAGCGAAGTCCATATCGCCGTGCTCCGAGCCGAAGATATTTACGCGGATTCATATGATGCCGAAGCCGCGCTCCTGGGGCTTTTTTCCGCCGCGCCGGACTACGCTGCATTTATTACCGGCCCCAGCCGAACTGCGGATATCGAGCGCGTGCTTTCGCTGGGGGTGCACGGCCCGCTTGAGATGCACGTGCTGATCCTGGGGCAATCAGAAAAAGGATAGATCTTTATGCAGACTGCCGGAAACATGAAGGATTACAGAAAACAGCTTGTCGCCCAGTTGAAAAACGGGTTCCAGCGAAAAGCGCTGGACAATTTTGCCGTGGCCTACCGGCAGGGGCGGGAGAAGAATTTTGCCGGCATGGATCGGCAGGCCCTGGTGCAGGGCATCCGGGATGCCAAGGATGATGCCGTATCCCGGTTAGACGAGCTTTATGCGCAGTTCCGGAAGCAAGCCGAGGCCGCGGGCGTGCACGTGCATTTTGCAGCCTCGGATCACCAGGCAAACGAAATTATCTCGCGGATTGCAAAGGAAAACGACTGTCACCGGATTGTGAAGTCCAAATCCATGACCGCAGAGGAGACCCTTCTTAACGATTTCCTGGAAAATCGCGGATACGAGGTTATTGAAACCGATCTGGGCGAGTGGATCATTCAGCTTCGCGGCGAAGGCCCTTCCCACATGGTCATGCCGGCCATCCACCTTTCCAGAAACGAGGTAAGCCGGCTTTTTACCGAGGTTACGGGAAAGCAGCAGGACACCGACATTGAAAAGCTTGTCAAGGTGGCCCGCCGCGAGCTGCGGCAGCGCTTTATCCGGGCGGACATGGGGGTCTCGGGTGCCAATTTCGCCGTTGCCAAAACCGGCACCCTGGGCATCGTGTCAAACGAGGGCAATGTCCGGCTGGTCACCACCCTGCCGCGGGTACATGTGGCCCTGGTGGGCATTGACAAGCTGGTTCCCGGCATTCACGAGGCACTGCAGACATTAAAGGGTCTGCCCCGAAATGCCACGGGCCAGGCCATTACCTCTTATCTGACCTGGATTACCGGCGCCAACCCCTCGGCGGCCTCGCATTCCGGCCGGAAAATCATGCACGTGGTGTTTCTGGACAACGGCAGAAGCGCTTTGGCCCGGGACCCGGTATTTTCCGAGGCACTGCGGTGCGTGCGCTGCGGTGCGTGCGCCAACGTGTGCCCCATTTACCGCCTGGTGGGCGGACATGCATACGGTCATATTTATATCGGCGCCATCGGCCTGGTACTGACCTATTTTTTCCACGGCAGAGACCGTGACCGGCAACTGGTGCAGAACTGCCTGAACTGCCAGGCCTGCAAGGACGTGTGCATCGCGGGCATCGATCTGCCCCGGCTGATCAAGGAAGTCCACGTGCTTATCGAAGGCAGCGAAGACAAACCGCTGTTAAATTCCATGGCCGCCTTTGTGCTCAAGCGGCGCCGGCTGTTTCACGGCCTGCTGCGTTCGGGCCGGTATGCGCAGAAGCCAGTGACCCGGGGGACCCCGTATATGCGGCATCTTCCGCAGGTGCTGTTCAAGGATCACGACTTCAAGGTCCTGCCGGCGATTTCGGCAAAACCCTTCCGGGACCGGTTTGATGCGGCCCGGCATTCGCCGCCGCATCCGGAGTACCGGGTGGCCCTGTTTTCCGGGTGCCTGCAGGATTTTGTCTACCCGGAACAACTGGTGGCCGGGATGGGCCTGCTGGCCGGCCGGCCCGTGGAAGTGGTGTTCCCGACCCAGCAGGGATGCTGCGGGCTGCCGCTGTATATGCTCGGCGAGCGCGAGGCGGCGGCCGATCTGGCCGCCTGGAATATCAGCCACACGGACCCTGCGCAATACGATTTTATCCTGACATTCTGCGCTTCCTGCGGCTCGCACATGCGGGAGAATTACCCGTTTCTGCTGCAAGGTGCTTCCGGCAGGCGGGTGAAGGCGGACCAGTTTGCCGCCAAGGTCATTGATTTCAGCTCTTTTATGCAGATGGTGATGCCGGATTCAGAGCCTGTGACGGCCGCCGCGGAAAGGCTTACGGCGGCCTATCACGCGCCCTGTCACTTGTGCCGGGGCCTTGGGGTGAGCCGGGCGCCGCGGGAACTTCTGGAAAGGTTCGGATATAAATATCTGCCCCACGGCGAAGAAGAGACCTGCTGCGGTCTGGGGGGAACGTATTCGTTCAAGTTCCCGGAGATATCAGCGGAGATTCTTACCAAGAAGCTGGACGCGGTCAGCGCGACCGGCGCGGATCTTCTGGTCACGGATTGCCCGGGATGCGTAATGCAGCTGCGCGGCGGGGCGGTCAGGCAGGGCCGCTTCTTTGCCGTGCGGCACATGGCAGAAGCACTTGCGGGCAGGGAGAAATAAAGGAAATCCGGAATCCCTCCATTTATTCATTTATTGGGCGGGCTTCCGGCGGCGGCTTCATGCTCGGTTGCCACCCGGTTGCGGCCTTTATCCTTGGCCGCATACAGGGCTTGGTCGACGCGCAACAGGGTGTTGTCAAGATGTTCGCCCGGCCGGTGGGCTGCAACCCCGATCGAGATCGTGATGCGCAGGTCCTTTGCGATATCGGAGAAGGTGAGGGTTTCAACCTGCTGGCGCATTTTTTCGGCCTTTGTCACCGCCCCTTCCAGAGGGGTCTGCGGCAGCACCATCAAAAATTCCTCTCCCCCGTAACGGCCGAAAGTGTCAATGATTCTGGTGCGTTCAGACAGCGACGAGGCGATCCGGCAGAGAATCTCGTCTCCCGCCAGATGTCCGTAGGTGTCATTGATTTTCTTAAAGTTGTCCAGATCCAGCAAAAGAATGCTGAAGGACATGTTCCCGCGGCTGCAGCGGTTTATTTCCCCGCAGAGCACGTCAAAAAGATGCCGGCGGTTGTTTACACCCGTGAGTGAATCGATGTTGAGAAGCTCCTCGATTCTTTCGATGGCATCGCGCAGTTCTGTATTGCGTTTGCGCAGTTTTGACCGCAGGCTGCTGATAAATCCGCCCAGCATGGCTGTTGTGATCATGACCATGACAAAAGCAATGGCCTGGATCAGTTCCATGGAAAAAACCAGGGTCTGCGGCTTGCGCCACCACAGGAGCAGAACCAGGATCCCGTACAGGCAGAGCATCCACAGGCAGACCATGAGAAAACGGCGGAAATTGAGTTCAAGAATGCCGTACAGGGCTGCCACGACCAAAAACATCATAAACACGGCCCGGGCGTGGCCGGCTTCCAGAAAATACATGACCCAGAGCATGGGGATTGCCGATACCGACACATGTATGACCGTCATGCTCGGGTCCCGCAATTTCAAGTTGAGATTTTTGTGAATCGCAAAAAGAATGGACAGGCTTATGATCAGCACCAGTACGGCAAAATAATATACCGCCCGGATCGGGGCCAGGTTGTAATGCCAGCAGAGCAGGGCGACTGTAAGCGGGACCAGGTAGGTCGCAAATGCCATGGCATGGCGCTTTTTGCGAAGGGTTTGCTTTCTTTGCAGCTTTTCGTCGGAAAAATGCGTTTCCAAGCGTATTGTACCTGTTGTTTGTTTGGTTACAGCATGATGGATGAGAAACAGGGGGACATGTGTTATGAATATATTTCATATAATGTTTAGATGTCAACGCAGAATCCAAAATCTTTATTTCAGTGATATCCGGAGGAGGTGCTATGCTCACTTCAGATCAGGCAGCGCTTTTGATGATCGATGTCCAGGGAAAGCTGGCCCGAACGGTTGCCGATTCAGGGCGGGTGCTGACCAACCTGGAAAAATTAACCCGGGGCGCCAGGCTTTTTGGCTTGCCGATGATTGTGACCGAACAGAATCCAAAGGGCTTGGGGGCCACCATCATGGAATTGCAGAAGCTTCTGGGCGATTTTGTGCCGGTTGAGAAAACCGCGTTTAATGCCTGCGCAGATTCCGCCTTTGTCCGGGAACTGCGGAAAACCGGCCGTAACCGGATTCTTGTCTGCGGCATTGAGGCGCATGTCTGTGTGTACCAGACAGTGGCGGGTTTGATTGGCATGGGCTTTGAAGTCGAGGTGGCAGCTGATGCCGTATCCTCCCGCAGCGCGGAGAATAGTCGCCTGGCCATGGATCGGATGCGGGACATGGGTGCTGCTATCAGCAGCACGGAAATGGCGCTTTTTGAGCTGATGCAGGCGGCCGAAGGCGAGGCTTTCGGTGAATTTATCCGGATTGTGAAATAATCCGGGATTATTCGTGCGTGTCCACCCGCTGCTTGTTTGCGGTAAAAAAGGGTTGACAGGAAAACCAGGAAACTTTATCAGGAACAGCATATACTGATATGTCAGTCCATTCTTTTTGCTTTGCCTGATAATTCCTGCCGGGTTCGGGCAGCGGTCACCAACACAGCCATTATCAAAGGAGGCGCACCCCGTTGAAAAATCAAGTGGAGATGCCATGGAAAAAGGAATACAAGGTTTTCGGTATACCGGAATCGTTTGCCCCGTATCCGGACCGCCCGGTCTGGGACATGCTGGCGCATGCAGCGAAAAAGCATAAGAAAAACGGCCTGATCCAGATGGGATACAAGCTGCGCTACCCGGAGGTCAAAGATCAGGTGGACCGTCTGGCAACCGCGCTGGCTGCTTTGGGACTGAAAAAAGGCGACCGGGTGGCAACGCTTCTGCCAACATCCATCCAGTTTGTGATCTGTGATTACGCCATCAGCCGGGCCGGGCTGGTGCATATCCCTTCAAGCTCCCTGGAACCGCTGCATACGCTGGAGCACAAGTTTACAGAAGGCAGCCCCAGGGTGCTGATCGCCCAGGACACGGCCGAGGTGGCCCGGGACGTTGTGGAAAACACGGATATCGAGCACCTGATATGGACCCGTCTTTCCGATTACTCGGATTCGCCTTCTACGGCGTCTCCGGCAGGAAAGGGGGAATTCTGGCTGCCGGAACTGATCCGGCAATATTCGCCCGAACCTCCGGAACTCGCATATGACGTGGAAAACGACCTGGAAACCCTGCTGTTTACAGGCGGAACCACCGGCCTGCCCAAGGGGTGCATGCTCACCCACCGCAACATATACGCCAATGCCATCCAGAATTTCGGGGTTTTCAGCGCTGCGGGAAGGCTTATGCAGGGGGCGGTTTCCATAGTACTGGCGCTTCCGTTCTTTCACTCCTACGGGCATATCGTGATGCACGCTATGACGATTTTCGGAGCCAACCAGATCCTGATTCCCGACGCCCGGGATACCGACTCCATGGCCGCCATGATCGAGGCTTACAACCCGGTGCTGCAGTTCGGCGTACCCACCCAGTTTATGAAAATGAGCCAGTCCGGCCTGAAGAGAAAACGGGGGATCCTGGGCATGTCCGGGTCTGCCCCGCTGCCGGAAAGCACCCAGCAGGAGTTTGAAAAGTCCGCAGGCGGCGGCATCATGGAGGGATACGGGCTGTCTGAAATGTCGCCGGTCACCCATGTGAACACCTCGTTTCTGCTGCGCATTTTCGGCGGCCGGATTCCGGTGCGGCTCAACAACATGTTTCTGGGAATCCCGGGCGTGACCCCGACCTTTAACTTTTTTCTGCGGCTTGCGGGAAGCCGTTTCGTGGGGTGGGGGCTCGGCAACGCGATTACCCTGCTGGTATGGCTCACCAAGAAAAGTCCGTCCAAGGGCAAGACCGAAAAGCGCGGCACAGCCGGCATTCCGTATCCGGACACGGTGATTAAGCTTGTGGACGTCAATACAAACCAGACGCTGACCACCGAAGAAATGCTGGCCGGGCTGCCCGGCGAGCTTTGCATGAAAGGACCTCAGCGGATGCTCGGCTACTGGCCCGAGCCCGGATCCGGCCTGGATAATGAAGGCTACGTGCGCACCAGCGACGTGGTCAAAATCGACGAGCGGGGATACTTTTATATCGTGGACCGCACCAAGGACATGATCATTGTCAGCGGCTACAAGGTCTATTCCCGCGAAATCGAAGATATTCTTTACGGGCATCCCAAAATCGCAATGGCTGCCACAATCGGCGTGCCCGACCCGCAGCGGGAGGGCAGCGAGCGCGTGGCGGTCTACCTGCAGCCTTTTGAGCAGTATCAGGATGCGCTTACAGAAAAAGAGGTCGTGGATTACCTGAAAGAACGGGTGGCCAAGTATGCCGTACCCAGGGTGGTTCGCATCGTCAATGAAATTCCGCTCACCGAGGTGCAGAAAGTGGACAAGAAACG
>JBKHJS010000216.1:0-3225 GCA_046537995.1 Desulfobacterales bacterium | reverse complement strand
CGGGTATGGGGGTAAAGTCCGGCTTTTGCCCGTAGACAAGCTGCTGGATGTATTTGGCGCACAAAAGGTCTTCTGCGGCTTGCTTGTCTCCCTCGAACCCGGCGCAGACCAGGTATACGGATTCCGGAGACCGTTTGCGGATATATGCGGCAATGGCGCCGGCATTGACAAAGCTGCCGGTGATCACTTGTTCCGCCCGGCGGGCGGCCAGCAGCGCCCGGGTGCCGGCGTGGGTGGTGTGCACCAGTGTCCGGCCGGCAAGGTCTGCCTGTACGAGCTCTGACGGGGAATTGCCAAAGTCGAAGTCCGGGGGTTTTTGGGCGTGGCGCTCACCCATGAGCAGGTAGCGGGGATGATTCCGCTTAAGGGCGCGTGCGGTTTCCAGGCTTTGCGTGGCGATAATGCTTTGCGCGCCGCGGTCAAATGCGTAGCAGGCTGCGGAAAACGCCCGGAACACGTCAATAATCACCGCAAGGCCGCGAGCCCGGGCCGCACCCTTTGCGTAATGAACGATATGAACCTCCATCTGCCCTGAGTTCCCCTATTTCTCGAACTTGCCCTGGGCGGCCACTGAAGCGGCGGCTTTTTCCACTGTCTCCGGGTCTGCCAGGTAGTAATGCCGGATGGGTTTGAGTTCCGCATCCAGTTCGTAAACCAGGGGGATGCCGGTGGGAATGTTTAACCCGGGGATTTCCTGGTCGGATATGCCGTCTAAATGCTTGACCAGCCCGCGCAGGCTGTTTCCGTGGGCGGCGATGATCACCCGCTGCCCCTGGCCGATCACCGGGGCAATGGTGCCGTGCCAGTAAGGCATGAACCGCTCGATGGTGTCTTTTAAGCTTTCGGCAGCAGGAATTTCGTTTTCCGGGAGATGGGCGTATTTCGGATCATGGACCGGGTGGCGCGCATCGCTTTTTTCAAGTTCAGGCGGGCGCACGTCATAGCTGCGGCGCCAGGTATGCACCTGGTCATCTCCGTAATCCCTTGCTGTCTCTGCCTTGTCCCAGCCCTGCAGACCGCCGTACATGCGTTCGTTTAAACGCCAGGACCGGTGCACCGGTATCCACATCCGGTCCATGTCGTCCATGACAAGCCACAGGGTCCGGATGGCGCGCTTTAATACCGAAGTAAAGGCCACGTCAAAATCAAGGCCTTTTTCCTGCAGGGCCTTTGCCGCATCATGGGCCTCTTGGGTGCCTTTTTCCGTCAAATCCACGTCTGTCCAGCCGGTAAACCGGTTGTCCCGGTTCCACAGGCTTTCGCCGTGTCTGATTAATACGAGTTTATGCATGGTTTTCCTCCAGGAACATAAGCAATGCGCCCTCAGCACTGGTCGCCCGGCAGGGCTGCCTCCTCGGGTTCGATGTGAACCTCCGCATCCAGGATCGCCGGTCCTTTGCGGAGCAATATATGTTTGACCTGTTCGGCCACCCGGTGGCCTTCATAAACGGTCATCTGACTGTCCACCACCACGTGCAGATCCACGCACAAAAGGTTGCCCGCATACCGGGTACGGACGTTGTGCACCTGGATAACCGCGGGATGGGTCTTTACCAGGTCCTTGATCTGTTCGCAGACTTCCCTGGGCGCGCCCTGGTCCACCAGCTCGCGGAAACCGGAGAGAATGATCCGGATGGCGGCATAACAGATCAGGATGGCCACGAAAAAAGCGGCCAGGTGATCGAGCAGATGCCACTGCGGATTTACCATTGCCACGCCGACCGCAATCAGAACGGGTATGGAGCTGAACGCGTCCAGCCGGTGATGCCAGGCGTTTGCCGTCAAAGACACGCTGTTGATCCGGCTGCCCACCCGCCGGTTCCACCGGTATAGCGCCTCCTTGATCCCGATGGAGGCGGCTGCCGCAGCAAATGCAATGACGCCGGGATGTTTCTCGTGCGGCTTGTACACGGATGTAACCGCATCCCAGCCGATGCCTGCGCCTGCCAGAAACAGCACGCCGCCGATAAATATGGAAACCGTGGTCTCCAGGCGCTTGTGCCCATAGGGGTGAGAATCGTCTGCCGGCCGGGACCAGTAATAGGAGCCCAGGATCACGGCCACGTCAGTAAGGGTATCAGTGAGACTGTGAATTCCATCTGCCACCACTGCCTGGCTGTGGCCCAGCCATCCGGCCGCGACCTTGAAGGCCGCCAGGAGGATATTGCCCCCGAAACCCCACCAGGTGACCCGGCGGACCTGGCTTTCCGCGGCGTCACTTTGGGTCTTTGCCATTGCCGGTCCGTTTCTTTTGCCTGCGTGCGGCCACCTGCGCCAGCCACTCTGCCTGCTCTTTCTGGTACTGCGCCTCGCTCTGGTGCCAGCCGGTATAATCGGCTTGCTCCGCATCGGGTTTTTTGCGGGGCATGCGCCTGAAAAAACGGATCAGTTTTTTGATCCATTTGTCCTGCGTACTGCTGGTTTCCTCTCCCATGGTCTGGTCCATGTCTTTTTCCCGGTTCTCACGAGGCGGTCATGAACCTGTCTGTAAATTCCTGCACGACCCGCTTTAACGGGGCATCCAGGTAAGACAGGGCCTTTTTGCGGATCTCGTCGGGTATCCCGTAGGCCGCTTCTGCCACCGCACCGGCAATGGCGGCCATGGTGTCTGCATCCCCGCCCAGGGAAACGGCGTTTCGCACCGCGTCCTCGTAATCCGCGGATTCGAAAAACGCGATCAGGGACTGGGGCACCGACCCCTGGCAGGACACGTCAAAATGGTAGTTCGGCCGGATTTCGGCCAGGGGCTGATCCAGGCTGTAGCCAAACCGCTCTTGCGTAAAAGCACGGATCTCGTCCTTACCCGCCCCGGTTTTTGCCATGAACACCGCGGCCGCGGTTGCCTGCGCCCCCTTGATCCCCTCGGGGTGGTTGTGTGTCACGGCAGCGCTTTTTTCCGCCTCTTCAAGCACCGTGTGGATATCCGCAAACGCAAAGCCCACCGGGCTGACCCGCATGGCCGATCCGTTGCCGAAACTGTAATAAGGCTGCCGCGAGCGCGTCATGGCCCACTGCATAAATGAACCGCCAAAACCCGCATCCGGGTACCGCCCAAAATATTCGTGAAACTTGTCCGTGTAATCCGCGTTGTAAAGAATGGCATCTGCCACTGCCGCGGTGAGCACGGAATCGTCGGTGAACCGGCACCCGCGCGAAAGCAGGGGAAAATCCTTGCTTTTGACGGGGCGGGCCTCGTAAACCGAGCCGATAATGTCGCCGGCAATG
>JBKHJS010000215.1:0-3290 GCA_046537995.1 Desulfobacterales bacterium | reverse complement strand
TTCTTCGTCTCCTTTAATTATGGTTCAATGCCAAATCGCGTTTACACAAAATAACGGCAGATTTGTCGAATTTCAAACCGGTTACCGGGTTATAAGTAACGACTGAAATTTCAGCACATGCGCTATTTGAACCACGAAGAACAAGAAGTAATTGTTTTTATATTATTTTTTTTCATGGCATGTTTTCAGACTCTCAAAAAAGGGGACAGATCTATTTTTTTCTCCGCAGTTTGATCGGTATCGGAAAATAGATCTGTCCCCTTTTTGGGTGGTTTCCTTAAGAACGATTTGCTTGACACGCCGGCGCCTGTGAATATACTGGCAGCATTTGCAACCGGTTTTCCAACGGTATTATTCCCCGAAGGCCCGGATTGTTTTTCTCATCAAACAGCAATAACGGAGAAAGGCGACATGAGCGAAAAGCACCCTGCAGACACGTACCTGTTCCTGGAACACCCGGAAGTAAAAAAAGCCACCAGTGATAAAAATACGGTATTAAACGAACGGCTACAGTTTGACCCTCCCCTGTGCGAAGTGTTTACCGCGCCGTATACCCGCCTGGAAACCGAACCCGGCTACGCTTTTAAGACGCACCCTTCCGCCCGGGAAAAACTGCCAGACATAATAGATAATCCCGTCCAGCGCATTGTCGGCGGCGAGCCCCCGGAATCCGGGGCAAAGCCCCACGGCCGGCAATTGAATGTGGGCATCGTGTTTTCGGGCGGACCTGCCCCGGGCGGGCACAACGTGATTGCGGGCGTATCTGAGGCCATGTACGAGGCAAATGCCGACAGCCGCCTTTTTGGATTTCTCTGGGGGCCCGAGGGCATTCTGGAAAACAATTACACGGAAATCACCCGGGAAAAGGTCAACGAGTTCCGCAACCTGGGCGGATTCACCATGATCGGCACCGGCCGGACCAAGATCGATACCCCCGCCAAGATGGCCCTGGCCCGGGAAAACTGCCGGCAGTTAAACCTGGACGCCCTGGTGATCGTGGGCGGCGATGACTCCAACACCAACGCTGCATTCCTGGCCCAGGAACTTTACAACGACGGCATCCAGGTTATCGGCGTGCCAAAGACCATTGACGGCGATATCCAGGTCCGGGACAAAAGCAACAACCTGCTCTGTGCCATGTCATTCGGGTTTCATACCGCGGCCCGGGCTTTTTCCCACAACATCAGCAACCTGTGCGCAGACTGCAGTTCAGACGTAAAATACTGGCACATCTGCAAGGTCATGGGCCGGGTGGCCAGTCACCTGGCCCTGGAAGTCGGGCTCCAGGTACATCCCAACATCACCCTGATCGGCGAGGAAGTTGCGGATTTCGTGGATACCGAGCGCATCCGGAAGGCCGAGGAGCAGGGCACCACCGATTACACCGCCTACGGCATGACCCTTCGGCACGTCTCGCGGCTGATCTGCGACGGCATCGTGCGGCGGGCGGCAGTGGGCAAGAATTACGGCGTGATTGTCATGCCCGAGGGGCTGCTGGAATTTATCAACGAGATCCAGGTTTTTATCATCAAGCTCAACACCATTATCGCGGACTATAACCAGACGCATGACACGGATTTTCACTCCACGTTTCCCACGCTCGATGACAAGCTCGATTACCTGCGGCGAATGGCCCGGATGGCCAGGGAAAACAACACCTTCTCGGTATGGAACACCCGGGATGACGACCTGTTTAACGTGCTTCCGCCTTTTTTCCAGGAAGGCCTGCTCACGGAGCGCGACAGCCACGGCAACTTCCAGTTCTCGCAGGTGGAAACCGACAAGGTCGTCATGGGCCTGGTCCGGGATTATCTGAAAATCCTCGCGGAACAGGGGGATTACAAGGTCGGCATTGAACGCGGGTGGTACCGGCACACCATGGAAAAAGGCGGCCTGGACCCTGAGACTTACGGCCCGGCCCTGTTTCGAAACTACCCGGGAAATGACCGATTCCTGCTGGTCAGGAAATCCGTGGTATCCATGAAAACCTTAAAGCAGACCCTGGCCAAAGCGGGCGCAATCTCAGATGACCAGGAGATCCCCGGGACGATTGAAAAAATATACAAGGCCTCGGTGCCGAAATTCAAGACCCAGAACCATTTCTACGGCTATGACGGCCGGGGCAACGATCCCACCTGGTTTGACTGCACCTACACCTACAACCTGGGGCGAACGGTTTTTTCCCTGGTGGCAAACGGGTGCACCGGCCAGATGGCGGCCATCAAGAATCTCGAGGGCGCCTTTGAAAACTGGGAGCCCCTGGGCATCCCCATTGCCCCGCTGATGCACCTGGAAGAACGCCAGGGCAAGCTTTCCCTGGTCTTGGAAAAATCCCTGGTCGACATCGAATCCCCGGCATTCCGGGTATTTTCCGCCATGCGGGACAAATGGCTGGCAGATACGCCCGGGGCGGATTGCTATCGGCGCCCCGGGCCCATCCGGTATTCCGGGGAAAGCGAGGATGCCCGTCCCATCACGCTGATTTTAAACGAGCTGGCAAGGACCGCCGGTTAATCCGCACTTGCCTGTAGCGTAACCAGGTCCCCCATCCGGTCGACGATCTGATCGAGCGCCTTTGTCACTGCAGAGTCGGCATATGCCGTCATGTAGGACTGTCCGGCATCACCGGCCTTGACCAGGTTGGGTTCAAACGGGATGCGTCCCAGAAATGTCAGCCCGAACTGCTTGGCGGTCTTCTCGCCGCCGCCCGAGCCGAACAGATCAATGGCCTCGCCGCAGTGCGGACACACATAACCGCTCATGTTCTCAATCAGGCCGAAAACCGAAATCTGCACCTTGTTGCAGAAGTTAATCGACTTTCGCACGTCCGAAAGCGCCACCTCCTGGGGGGTGGTCACGATGATGGCCTGGGCATCCGGGATGGTCTGGGCCACGCTCATGGGCTCATCCCCGGTTCCGGGCGGAGAGTCCACGATCAGAAAATCCAGCGGTCCCCAGTCCACGTCAGAGACAAACTGGGTAATGGCGGAATGCTTCAGCGGCCCCCGCCAGATCACCGCGGAATCCTTGTCCGGCATCAGCCCCTCGATGGAAATGGCGGCCAGGTTATCGGAATAGCGCATGGGGGAAAGCTTTTGGCCATCCCCGGTAAGCAGTCCTGTCAGACCGAGCATTCGCGGAACATCCGGCCCATGGACGTCCACGTCCATAATCCCCACGCGGTAGCCTTTTTCCGCCAGGGCCATGGCCAGGTTCACCGAAACACTGGTCTTGCCGACACCGCCCTTGCCGCTCATCACCACGAACTTGTGCTTGATCTGCGCCAGGGT
>JBKHJS010000214.1:0-3294 GCA_046537995.1 Desulfobacterales bacterium | reverse complement strand
GTTTTTATGAATGTGATCGAGGCGATTAAAAAAAGAAACAGCATTCGCGGGTTCAAAACCGAGCCGGTGGCTTCCGGCGTCATTGAATCCATACTTGAAACCGCCGTTTATGCACCGTCTGCTTTGAACTCCCAGCCTTGGGAGTTTACCGTGGTGGCCGGAGAGGTGCTTGAAAACATCTGCAGGGAAAATATTGAAAACCTTCGGTCCGGGCAGTCGGGCGGCCCTGAACACACCACCGGTCTGTGGCCCAAAGACAGCGTTTTCCGCCAGCGCCAAGTGGGGCTGGCAAAACAGTTGTTCTCCCTGATGGGAATTGAACGCGAGGACAAGGAAAAGCGGCAGCAATGGCTGGAGCGGGGGTTCCGGTTCTTTGACGCCCCGGCGGCCGTTATAATCTCCACTGACCGCGTATTGGGCGAATCCGGCCCGCTGCTGGATATCGGGGCCGTGATGCAGAATATCTGCCTGGCGGCGCTTGAACACGGGCTGGGCACCTGTATCGAGGATCAGGGGGTCTATTATCCGGAGGTGATCCGGAAATATACCGGAATCGATGAAAGCAAAAACATTATTATCGCCATTGCCGTCGGCTACCCGGATCCGGAATTTCCGGCCAACCGGGTGGACAGCGGCCGCGTGCCGGTATCCGAAAATACCACCTGGCTTGGTTTTTCATAATTTTTGCCCGGGAGGGTGTAATGGCCATACATAACAACGAAATCCGCGACATTCTCGAAAAAGTGGCCGATCTCCTGGAAATCCGGGGAGAAAATCCGTTCCGGGTACGGGCCTATCATGAAGCCGCACGCGTGGTCGAGTCCATGCCCGAGCAGATTGTCCGGTTGGTGGCGGACAATCAGGATCTGACGCAATACCGCGGCATTGGAAAGGATATGGCGGACAAGATCCGGGAGATCGTTGAAACCGGTACGCTCAGTCAGCTCGAAGAACTCGGGGCCGAAGTGCCGCTGACCCTGCTGGATATGCTGCAGGTGCCCTCACTGGGCCCCCGCAAGATTTCCCTGATCTATAACAAGCTGGGTGTGACCACGCTCGAAGAGCTCAAGGAGGCTGCCGTCAAAGGCAAAATCGCCGAGTTGAAAGGATTCGGGGAAAAATCCCAGCAGAATATCCTCGATTCCCTGGACCGGATCGAAGAAGCCGGGGACAGTCGCATGCTCTGGAGCGATGCCGAACCCTTTGCCAGGGCTCTGGAAAAGTACATCCGGAAGGTCGAGGGCGTCCGGCAGGTTCGGATGGCCGGAAGCTTCCGCCGCGGGCGCGAGACCGTTGGGGATCTGGATGTCCTGGCGACCTGCCTTCGCGGGTATGAAGAAAAGCTCATGGCCGCATTTGTGGCATTCGAGGATGCAAAACAGGTCCTGGCCCGCGGCAGGACCAAGAGCAGTATTGTCCTGCGCTGCGGCCTGCAGGTGGATCTTCGGATTGTGCCCCAGGCGAGCTTCGGGGCGGCGCTGCATTACTTTACCGGTTCCAAGGCGCATAATATCGCGGTCCGCAAGCTGGGCACGGACCTGGGATACAAGATCAACGAATACGGCGTGTACCAGGGGGAAAAGCGGATTGCCGGCAAAACGGAAAAATCGGTCTATGAATCGGCGGGCCTGGTCTACATCGAGCCGGAATTGCGGGAAAACCTCGGTGAAATCGAGGCTGCAGAAGACAACCGGCTTCCGGTTCTGGTCAAGCGCTCCGATATCCGGGGCGATCTGCACGCGCATACCCGGCGCAGCGACGGGCACGGAAGCCTGGAGGAAATGGCCAGGGCGGCAAAGGCACTGGGCTATGAGTACCTGGCCATTACCGAGCATTCCCAGAAAGTGGCCATGGCTGGCGGCCTGAATGAAAAACAGGTGCGTGCCCACATGGAAAACATTGACCGGGTAAATGCCAAACTCAAGGGCTTTTGCCTGTTAAAGGCAATGGAAGTCGATATCTTGGCAGACGGCAGACTGGATCTGGCGGATTCGGTCTTAAGGGAACTGGACATGGCCGTTTGCGCTGTGCATTACCAGCAGCGTCTTGCCATGAAAAAGCAGACAGAACGCATCATCCGGGCAATGGACAACCCGAATTTCGATATTCTGGGTCATCCCACCGCCCGCCTGATCAATACGCGCGATCCCATGGAGATCGACCTGGAAAAAATCATCGAAGCCGCAAAAGAGCGCAACGTGGTCATTGAACTAAACGCCCAGCCGGACCGCCTGGATCTGCCGCATGCCTATTGCAAGATGGCCGCGGATCTGGGCGTGAAAATCGCTCTTTCCACCGACGCCCACAGCATGGAAAATCTCGGTTTGATTCGAAACGGCATCATCGCCGCCCGCCGGGGCTGGCTGACCCGGGAGGATATCATCAACACCCGCCCGCTGCCCGAACTCCGAAAGCTGCTCCGGCGGGGCCGGTAGCCTCAGCCGGGTTTTTCTGGTAGCAGCGGGGGTTATTCTTCCACCGTGATATCCACCTTTTTCCAGCCGCCCTCGGGATGGGCACGCTGGTCTTTTTGCTTTAGGCGGCTGTAGTATGGAGTGTCCGAAAGATAGAGCGCGGCCAGCGGGTTGTGACCCAGCACCCGGTCCTTGACGGCAAGCACAGTGCAGGGGGCGTTGCAGTATTTGAGAAAAAGCGTGTCATGCCCCACGCAGAGCCCCAGCAAAATTGCCAGGTCAACGTTGTGGTAGTTCAAGAGCCGGGCCTGCACGATCGGGTTGCACATGGACTCCATGGCCTCCGGCCCCCGGATTTTTTCTTCGCCTGTCAGGCCGAGAGACTCCTTGGGGCTCCGCCCGACCTTGCAGCACACGGAAGCCATGTTAAACCCCTTGGATTCGAAGATTTTGGAAAGCTTTCGGGCCTCCCTGCGAAGACCGATGCAGAAAGCCATCCCCAGGGTTTGGTAGCCGCATTTGCCGGCAAATTGAATGACTTCTTCAATTCTGGGTATGCGGGTCTTGAGTCCCTCCTCGTCGATTTCATAGCACTGGGCCTCCTGGATGGAGGCCTGCCTGGCAAACTCCTTGATATTGGGCTTGTAGTAATGGGTGGCACCTTCCCGGATGATCTCCTCATAATTTTGCATGGGACACGTGGATGGCGCCTTTTCAATCGGGGGCAGCGGGTCGTTGATGCCCGCGTCTGGATAGCAGGTACTGCCGTCGCAATAAGCACACTGGCTGAGCGGATTCTTATCATTCATATGTGAGAACTCCTTGGATTTTCAGGTATTTTTTCGACTCGAGTTGACATCCGCGTCTAGATGTGAGATGC
>JBKHJS010000046.1:0-14088 GCA_046537995.1 Desulfobacterales bacterium | reverse complement strand
CCCGGTGTAGGGGCGAACCTGCGTGTTTGCCCGGCAATTTATCGAAATCCGGATCGGGGTCGATTTCGATACCGATTTCGATACTGATAAACCTGAACCAGCATAACAACAACCTGATCATTATTGACCGGAAACTGCCGGGCCGGCCGAATCTGTTTTGACAAAATCGGGGCCGTGCGATAGGCTGTATAATGTTATGCAGTTCCGGAAAACGCCTGAAATTTTTCGGGGTTTGCAAAAACGGCAAATTCGAAACAAAGGACATTATTTAAAACATGCCACAAAACGGTAAAAAAAGCGGCCGGGAAACGTATTTTATCATCACCTACAGAGAGCCGCAGGAGGGAAACATCGTGACCCTCAAGGCCCGGACCGTGACCGATTCCTCTCTGGGCCTGAGTTTTATCGCGATATCCGATTTTCTATTTTCCACAAGCAACCTGGTGGTCAATCCGGCGGAAGAAGACCTGAAAAAGCGGCTTGAAAACGTCAAGTCCCTGCATCTTTCCATTTACACCATCATCTCCATAGAGGAAGTCGGGGCCGAGCACGAAGGTCTTTCATTTAGAAAGGACCGGTCAAACCTGGTTGTGCTTTCTCCGGAGAACAACCCGCCCAGAGACCGCTGACGTTCGGATTTGTCGAAAAAATCACATCCCGCCGAAGGCGGATGCGGATCTGACCGGCAATTTTCCCGGATTTGATCAATCATCCAGAGGAGCGGATCATGAAAAAAAGGGAACAATCTGCCGGCGCAAGTGACAGCCGGCCGCAGGCCCTGTCTGAATGGGCCTCCAAGAGGTTTTTAAAGGATTACGGCGTGCCTGTGGTAACCGAACAGGTTGCGGCCACTGCCGGACAGGCCGTACAAATCGCACGCCAGATCGGTTTCCCGGTGGTGTTAAAGGCCCATGGCGAAACACTGATTCATAAAACCGAAGGCGGGCTGGTGCACCTGCACCTGGCGGACGAAAACGCGGTACACGATGCGGCCGAAAAGGTATCCCGGCAGGCGGGCGGGACCCTGGAAGGTTTTCTGCTCCAGCCGCATGTTTCGGGCAGGCGCGAATTCGTGGCCGGGATGTTTCGCGATGCGGAATACGGGCCGGTGGTGATGTTCGGACTGGGCGGGATTTTTACCGAGGCGCTCTCAGATGTCACCTTTCGCCTGGCCCCGTTGAGCCCGGGCGATGCCGCGGAAATGATCGATGAAATCCGCTCCCGGTCGCTTCTGGGCGATTTTCGCGGCGAGGCGGCAGCGGATCGGGATATGCTGGCAGGTGCGCTTCTGGGCATTTCCCGGGCTGCCGTGGAAAATCCGGATGTCGCGGAAATTGATATCAATCCGCTGCTGGTCTCCCCTGACGGCGGTGTCCTGGCTGTGGATGCGCTTGTGGTAAAAGGCGCGCCCGCGGCGGAAAAGCAATTTCTTCCGCCGGTGTCGCCCGAGGCCGTGGGCGCGTTGTTTCATCCCCGCTCCGTGGCCTTTGTCGGGGCATCCTCCCAACTGGGCAAGTGGGGCTATAATCTGCTGACCAATACCATCGGCGGGGGATACCAGGGAGAGGTATATCTGGTCAATCCCAGGGGCGGGCAAATCGCCGGCCGACCCGTGTACAAAAGCGTCGCCGATATTCCCGGCAGCGTGGATGTGGCCGTGGTGACAATTCCCGCGCAAAAGGTTCCGGCGCTCATTCCCGAGTTCAGTGAAAAGGGCATATCCTACATGCTGCTGATCGCCTCGGGCTTTGCCGAGACCGGCGAGCAAGGCGCCCGGGCCGAGCGCGAGCTGGTTGAAGCGGCCCGCAACGCCGGCATACACTTAATCGGGCCCAATACCATGGGCATCTGCAATCCCCACATCAACTTTTACTGTACGGGCATGCCTGTGCGCCCGGTGCCCGGGTCCGTGGGAATGGTGTCACAGTCCGGAAACATGGGGGTTCAGCTTCTGGCTTTCGCCGAGTTGCAGGGCGTGGGCACCCGGGCCTTCTGCGGTTCTGGAAACGAGGGGATGATCACCATCGAGGATTACCTGGACGCCTTTGAGGCCGATTCGCAGACCAAAACCGTGATGCTTTACCTGGAAAGCGTGAAAAACGGCCGCCGTTTTTATGAGAGCGCCCGCCGGGTAAGTCGGAAGATGCCCATCGTGCTGCTCAAGGGCGGACAGACCGCCGCGGGCACCAAGGCCGCATCAAGCCACACCGGGGCCATGGCCTCAAACAATCGGGTGTTTAACGCGGTATGCCGGCAGGCAGGCATTGTCAAGGTGGACAAGCCCATGGACCTGCTGGACCTGTCCGCGGCGTTTTCCTCCCTGCCCCTTCCCGGGGGTAGCCGGGTTGCGATCATGACCCTGGGCGGCGGTTGGGGCGTGGTTGCAGCAGACCTGTGCGAGTATTACGGGTTAAGCGTGCCCGAGCTTCCGAAATCGCTTATCGGGCAGATCAACGAAGTGCTGCCGCCTTACTGGAGCCGGGCCAACCCCGTGGACCTGGTGGGGGAAAACGACCCGGAGCTTCCCATCAGGGTCATCGAGATGCTGGCTGCCTGGGAAGGCTGTGATGCCATTGTCAATCTGGGCATTGTTGGCCGCAGGCACATGCTCTCGCGGCTGGCGGATTCCGTGCACAAGGCTGATCCCACGTGTCCCGGGGATTTCATGGATTCCGTGCTCGAAGCCCTGGAAGTTTTCGAGGACCGCTACATCACGCACATTGTCAACCTGATGGAAAAATACCAAAAGCCCATTCTCGGGGTCAACATGCTGCGCGACGACAAGGACAAGACCGTCTACAGTGTCGCGGACAGGCCGTATAAGGGGCTGTTTTTCCCTTCCCCGGAACAGGCGGTCAAGTCCCTGGCAAAGCTTTTCGAGTACCGGCAGTTTTTGGACAGGCAGGCCCGGAGTTGACCCCGGCGGCCTCCACCCGTACTTCGTCTGCCGCCATCTGCGGGTCCGGGCGGACATCTAATTGCCGCACGTCCGGGTAAAGGCGTTTTAGTACGTCCATGTTGGTGTTTTTCAGCCCACGCATTCGGCTGATGCTTGCCGGGTGCACCCGCAGCGTGACCGCCGCCGGCAGTTCGCCCGCCGCATCCAGGCACTGCCGGGCATGTTCCAGCATGATGCGGGATAAGACCATGTGCCCCATGGCCGGGTGGTGGGGGCCTGCCAGGACGGCCCCCGGGGCGTTGAGTTCTTCCGAGGCCTGCAGTCCCATCCGGACCACCGGGATGCCTTTCTCGGAAAAGATCCGGTAAAGTTTTGCCATGCGCCGGATGCAGGCTTCAAGGTCCAGGGGGGCAAACCTGCCGGCTCGGTACTCGGCTGCAAGCACGCTTCCGGAAAGCACGACCAGGGGATAAATCCGGACAAAATCCGGTTTCATTGCCGCCGCGGCCCTGGCGCTGCCAACAGCCGAATTTTCATCTTCTTCCGGCAGCCCGGTCATGATCTGGCATCCGAGGCGGAACCCGCTATTTTTGAGCCTTTCGGCCGCGCGCAGGCAATCCGCCGCGGTGTGCCCTCTTTTGATCCGTTCAAGCACGGCATCGTCCATGGACTGGACACCGATTTCCACGGTGGAGACCGGGTATGCGGCCAGCAAATCCAGGCGCCGGTCATCTATCGTGTCCGGCCGGGTGGAAAACCGGATGCCGTGGACTTTTCCCGCCTTTACCCAGGCTGCGGCCGCTTCGAGCAGTTTGCGGATCCGGGCGGTCTCAAGGCCCAGGAAATTTCCCCCGTAAAAGGAGATTTCCGTAAATCCGCGCCCGGGGTGTCGGTATTCCAGGTATTGCCCAACCGCCGCATCCAGGTCCGCGATCTCCGGGATCGCAGTGTTTTGCCCGGTCACGGTGTGCTGGTTGCAGAAGGTGCACCTGTGGCCGCAGCCCGAGTGGGGGATGAACACAGGTACCACAAAGGGTTTGGGGTCTTTGGCGGACATGGGGTTTAGCCGTCTTGGGCTGTCAGCCGATCATAGGCTTTTTGCGCCGCATCCTGCTCCGCGGCTTTTTTGTTCTTGCCCACCCCCTCGGCGGTAAAGCCGCAGACCGTCACTGTCACGCGGAAGGTCTTGTCGTGATCCGGCCCGCTTTCATCGGTGATTTCATATGCGGGCATATCCATGTGCCGGGACTGGACGTGTTCCTGGAGCAGGCTTTTGTAGTCAAAGACCGGTTGGTCGGTTTCAATGGCTTCAAAAAACGGGGCAAACTGGGTCCGGATCAGGTCAAAGGCCCGGGCAAAGCCGCCGTCAAGATAAACCGCCGCCACCAGCGCCTCAAAGGTATCGGCCAGGATGGATTTTTTCTGCTGTCCGGAGGTGCGGCGTTCCCCCTTTCCCAGCATCAGGTGGTCTCCGAGATGGATGCTCTTGGCCGCAGCAGCCAGCCGGTCCTCATTGACCAGACCGGCCCGTACCCGGGAGAGCTCCCCTTCGGTCAGCTTCGGAAACCGCTCCATGAGGATGTGGCTGACAATAAGGTTTAACACCGCATCTCCCAAAAACTCCATGCGTTCGTTGTCCGCCAGCCCCTCGGGGTGTTCATGCACGTAGGATCTGTGCCGAAGGGCGGTGGCCAGGATCTGGCGGTCTGCAAACCGGTAGCCGATGTTTTCTTCGAACTGGGAATAATCCGGAGGTTCCATAGCGGAAAAAAGCGTTTTCTTATCCTGGGCTTTGTGCCAGGGCATCTGCAAGCTTGCAATACAGGCTGTGGGGGACGTACAGGTCGCCGAGGCCGGTGCCCATGTGAATATGCGGGTTAATATCGCCGTGAAAATCCGTCCCGCCGGTCATCAGAAGCCCGAATTTCCGGCAGAGGCGTTCATACGCTGCTGTTTGTTCCGCAGTGTGGCCCGGGTAATATACCTCGATGCCGCCCAGGCCCAAGGCGGCCAGCTTTGAGATCAATTCTTCGAGCCGCTCGCAGCAGTCATCGGGCAGCAGTCCGGGGTGGGCCAGCACGGCGATGCCGCCGGCCCCGGTAATTGCTGCAATGCTTTTTTCGGCGGGAATGCGGTACTTGTCCACATAAGCCGGCTGTCCCCTGCCCAGGTAGAGGTCAAAAGCCTCGTCAATGCTTGCCGCGTATCCCTTGCGCACCATGCTGGCTGCGATATGCGGCCGGGAAATGGCTTCCTTGCCGGCCTCATTGGCCACATCGCGCAGCGATATCCGGCATCCCAGCTGGTTGAGCTTTTCGATAATTGCGGGATTCCGGCCGGTGCGGGCTTCCTGCTGCTCTTCGAGCACGCGGTAAAGCTGCGGGTTTTGGATGTCGATACCGTATCCCAGAACATGCATACTGCCGGGATTTTCAAATTCGGCCGGAAAACCGGCGCTGAGTTCCACGCCCGTGAGAAATGCCAGGTCGCCCGGGATCCCGTTTTCCAGTGCGGCTGCCGCGCCCGCAACCGTGTCATGGTCCGTGATGGCAATCGCGGTCAGTCCGGATGCAACAGCCTGATGCAGGATTTTTACCGGGGGAAGGCTTCCGTCGGAAGCATTGGAATGGATATGAAGATCGATTTTCCCGGATTTATAATCCAAGCGCTTTCTCTAAGGCTTCCTCTTTGGTTTTGCAGTCAATGCACAGCGTGGTCACCGGCCTTGCTTTCAGGCGCTTGGTATCGATATCCTCGCCGCATTTTTCGCATATGCCGAAAGAGCCGTCCTCAATGCGCTCAAGCGCTTTTTTGACTTTTTTGATGAGCTTGTATTCGCGGTCCCGGATGCGGAGCTCAAAATTGCGTTCAGCTTCATAAGCGGCCCGATCCGTGGGATCCGGAAAGTTGCCCTTGGAATCATGCATGTCAGAAACCGTGTCTTCGGCCTGATTGAGCAGATCCTCCAGGCGTTTGTTCAGAAGCTCTCTGAAATATTCGATGTCTTTTTCTTCCATGGGTCGCTTCCTTACAGTCGCGTGTTGATGCGAAACCTACCGTGAATTCCTGTAAAACATTCAGATTTCATCTTTTACAGGAACTTTGTTCTCTATCACAATCTTTTTTCAAAAGTAAAGAGGAAAAATTCGGTTTTCGGGTTTGGCGCCAGACACCTAATCGTCTTCCAGGTTGAAGATTTTGCGGGTCAAATCGATATACAGGGACTTGTCCCTGTGGGAGCCGGGGTTTTTCAAAAAACGCATGGGGTCATGGAGCATCTTTTTGACAATCGCCTCGTTCATCCGTTCCAGGGCCTTTACGTCTTCCTGGCTTAAATGATCCATCGAATGCAGGGTCTTTTTGAGTTCCGCCTCCGCGATGGCCGACAGCTTGCCTCTTAAGTCCTTGATCGTGGGCACCGCGTCCAGGCTTTCGTACCATTGCCCGAAGCGTACCACGGCTTCGTCGATTATGCGTTCGGCCTTGGTGGATTCGGATTTCCGGGATTCGATGTTTTCTTCGATCACGTCCTGCAGGTCGTCGATGTCGTATACATAGGCATTGTCAATGCGGTTGATGGCCGGGTCAATGTCTCTGGGTACGGCGATATCGATAAAAAACAGGGGACGATGCCTGCGCTGGCGCATGACCGGTCGGATCTGGCTCTTGGTGATCACGTAATCGGCCGCGCCGGTTGAACTGATGATGATGTCCGCGGATTTCAGGGTCTGCCCGATCTCTTCGAAGCTGATGGCCGTGCCGTCAAAACGGTTGGCCAGGTCCACGCCCACGGAAAACGTGCGGTTGGCCACGTAAAGCGGGCCGGTGGCACGCGAGCGGTTTAAGTGTTCCACTGCCAGTTCCGCCATTTCGCCGGCGCCCACCAGGAGGACGGCCTTGTCCTCGAGCTGGCCGAAAATCTTGCGGGCCAGCTCCACGGCGGCGTAGCTGATGGATACGGCCCGGTCCCCGATGCCGGTCTCGCTGCGGATCCGCTTGGCCACCGAAAAGGCCTTGTGCAGCATGCGGTTTAAAATCACCCCGGTCCCCTTGATGTCCACGGCGGTTTTATACGCGGACTTGACCTGTCCCAGGATCTGCGGCTCGCCCATGACCATGGAGTCCAGGCTTGCCGTGACCCGGAACAGGTGGCGCACGGCCTCGTCGCCCCGGTAGGTATACAGAGCTTCTTCAAACCGGGATTCAGGAACCGACTTGGTTTCGGCAATGTGGGTCTTGATCGTCCGGATGGCTTTTTCCGGCTCATATGCCGTAAAGAGAACCTCCACCCGGTTGCACGTGGAAAGCACCATGATTTCGCGGATTTCCGGGTAGGTTTTCAGTTCCAGCAGCGTGTCCCGCCCCTCGTGGTCGGAAAAAGCCAGGCATTCGCGCAGATCCACAGGCGCCGAGATGTGGTTGATGCCCACAACGGCGATTTCCGGGAGCTCCGGGGTTGAAGCTGCATGCGGGGTTGTTGCTGAAGGGCTACCACCTGGTGAATTCATTGTGATGACCCTCCAAAAAGAAATTGACACCCAGGAATGTAAAAAGCATGGCCGCAAAACCGATAATGGCCAGAATGGCCGCCCGCCGGCCCCGCCGCCCGGAGACGATCCGCTCATGCAGCAGTGCCGCATAAATCAGCCATGTAATGGCGGACCAGATTTCCTTGGGATTGCCGCTCCAGAACCGGCCCCATTCCACCTCGGCATAAATAAATCCCGTTATCAGGCCGACGGTCAATGCGGTAAATCCGATTGCCACAAACGTATACCCGGAGCTGTCCAGCAGCTCCAGAGACGGCAGGCGGCGGAAGAAGAACCGGTGTTTTTTGCCCTTGATGTTTCTTTCCTGGATCAGATACAGGATGCCGGTGCCGCAGGCAAGCGCCAGGCACGCCTCGCCGATGAAGATGATGACCACGTGAATAACCAGCCACAGACTGGCAAGATCGGATTCCAAGGGCACGGCGGTATCCGGAACAAAAAACGCGGCTGCTGCCAGCAGCGTAATCAGCGGTGCGGCAAAAACCCCCAGTATTTTTAACTGCAGGCGCCACCAGAGCACCAAAAACACGCCGGCCAGGATCCATCCGGCAAACCAGAGGGTTTCGTGCAGATTCTGCACCGGCAGGGCGCCGGCCCTAACATAATCAACGCCCATTAGCAGCGTGTGCAGGAGAAAACCGGCCAGCACCAGGATATATGCGCTTTTGTTATAAACTTCGCGCTGCAGGAACAAAAAACCTGCATACCCGGCAGATCCCGCCAGATACAATCCGATGACCGGCAGCAGTGTAAGATTCAATTTTCCTCCTCCGCAGATGCCATGAGCGAGCGGTAGTCATAACCGGGGCCGAGCACCGCTGAAAGCAGTTCGTCGATATCCGCGATCCGGCCGGCTGAAATCATCTCGAGCAGTCCGCCGTCGATGAGCTGTTCAAACAGCGGTTTGTGGGCCTCCGGGGCGTGCTCGGCGGCCAGCAGCTTTTGCCGGATGGCGCCCATCAGGCGGAGAAATTCCGTGTATTCGACCCCGAACTGGTTTTCAAGCTGTTTTCGAAGATGCCGGGCAAAGGCGGGGCTTTTTCCGGAAGTGGAAATCGCAAGCAAAAGATCGCCCCTGCGCACCACCGCGGGCAGAACAAAGTTGCAGGCCTCGGGCACGTCCGCGATATTGCAGAGCATGTTCCGGCTGTTCGCATCCCGGCTGATCTGCCGGTTCAGCGCGCTGTTGTCCGTGGCCCCGATGACCAGGAACTTCTCATTTAAGTCCGTGTCGGCGTATGGTCTCTGGATTCGGTAAAGCGGGGCTTCGGGGGGGATGCGGGAAAAACCGTCTACAAATTCCGGGCTCACCACAGTGACATTTGCGCCGGCTGCCAGCAGTCCCTCGGCTTTTCTCAGCGCCACCGCACCGCCGCCGACCACCAGGCACGGCCGGTTCCGGATATCCAGGCATACGGGATAATATGTCATTTCGGCCATGTCACATCGCCCCCTGGTAAATGGATTTTCATCAGGTCGCGAGCCAGCGTGATCTGCCGCTGCCGCCGGCTGTTGCCGGTTTCCATCAGCACAGCGCAGGCGCTTTTTTCAAGATCCGGCACGCACGTTCCCGAACCCAGAACTGTAATTGCCAGGCGGTTATTCATCCCGGGGCACCTGGTTGACAGTGGCGTTGATCTGGTCGATGATCCAATTTTGTACCGATTTTTTTTCGAGATTGTCCAGGCTGGTTTTGAGGCTTTCAATGGGAATCTCGGCACGGGCCATGCTTTTGTGTCCCCCCGCGGTGCCCAGGTTGCCGAACTGCTTGGATGCAACACTTCCCGCGTCTTTGCGGAGCCCGTCGTTGCGCAGAATGATGATCAGGCGCCCGCTGTTAAATCCGGAGACAATGCTCCAGGTCACGGTATTGACCCGCATGAAAAAATCGGCAATCAGTACGCAGATATCCGGTGTTTCCACGCTGCCCAGGTGCACAAATATCCGGTCGCTGTCCACGATTTTCTGTTCTATGGCCAGCTTGAACCAGTCCAGAAAATTCATGCGCAGATCCACCTGTTCAATCCGGCGGGCCAGGTGGATATTGGCATGGCGGAACAGGAACTGAAACGCGCGGATGTCTGCATTGGTTGCCATTCTTTCAAAATTGTTGGTGTCTGTTTTAATGGCGTGGAACAGGGCGGTGGCAAGCTTGGCAGAAGGCTTGATCTTGGCGGTTTTCATGTATTCGGTCATGATGCTTGCTGTGGCCCCGTATTCCGGTCGGATATCCTTAAACGGCGCCTCAGTGCCATCCGGTTCGTGGTGGTCGATGATCACGTTGAACTGAAAATCCCTGAAGCTTTCATGGTGCGAAGGCTGGGAATCCAGGATAATCACCTTGGTATAGTCCTGGGGGGCGATCTTGGTGACATGAATCAGGGTAACATCGAGCAGCCGGATCATGGCCATGTTGTCCGGCCGGGTGATGGTGTTGACATTGGAAACGGTAATCCGGGTCACCCGCCGCCACAGGATCCGCTGGAAGGCCATTGCACTGGCAATGGCGTCGGGATCCGCGTTGATCAGGATCAGCACATGATCCGACCCGGAAAACTGTTTCATCATTTGCTGCAAATTCTGTGTTGTTGACAGGCTCATGGTTTTATCGCCCTGTGCGCTGTTGCCGGTAACTCTTCGGAAAAACACCTAAAATAAAAAAGCGTGTACTGCTACACGCCGCTGCGACATTATGGTTGAACTGTGTGTAATTTGAAACGTATCATAGGCAGGTTCCAATACCTTGTCAAGATGCTTGCAGTCTTATACCAAGTGCTTGAACTAAAAGGCAATGGGTTTTATTTTGTTTACGCATGCGAAAAGAATGTTACATTAAGGATATCGGCCGGATAAAACCGTACCCAAAAATCAGAGAGGGAGAATATGGAAGTACCACTTGAGATTACGTACCGCAATGTGGAAAAAAGCGAGAATATTGATCAGCTCATCCGTGAAAAGGCGGCCAAGCTCGACGGGATGCATGACCGCATTACCAGCTGCCGGGTTTCGGTTGAAAAGCCCCAGGAGCATCAGCGATCCGGAAACAATTACCGGGTGCGTATCGATATGCGCGTGCCGCCTGGCAAGGAACTCGTGGTGCGCCGGGAGGCCAGCGAAGGCGACATGCACGATGCGCTGAAATCGGTGATCACAGAGGCGTTCAAAAAAATTTCCGAGCAGCTCAAAAAGGTCAAGGGAAAACAGCAGGAAACCGGCAAGCCCGCTTCCAGAACACCGTCCGAGATGCAAACCCGGGATAGCGACCTGGATGTGCCGATGGACACGGAATCCTGAAACCCGGTAAAAACGGGCTTGAAATCGGGCTGCAGATGCGGTAGATTCCATCTGAACAACCTGCACAATCTAAAAACATGAGTTATGTCATAGGCAAAGCGCCACCCAGACTCATCCGGGTGGCGCTTTTTTTATGGGCAGCCGGGGAAGGTTTCCGGGGTTATGGGCAGTCTGCTGGTCATCGACAATTACGATTCATTTACCCACAACCTGGTCCAGATATTTTCGGGCCTGGAGGTGAACATTGACGTGTTCCGGGCGGACCGCATATTTATCGCAGAGGCCGAGTCCCGCGATCCGGACTTCATCCTGATCAGTCCCGGGCCCGGGGGCCCCGGAAATTCGGGCGTTTCAGTGGATCTGATCCGCGCCTTTGCCGGCAGGGTGCCCATGCTTGGCGTATGCCTGGGAATGCAGTGCATGAACGAGGCCTTCGGCGGCAGGACGATCCGGGCGCCCGTGCCGGTGCACGGCAAAACCAGCCCGGTTTTTCATGACAATACCGGCTTGTTTGCCGGGCTGCCCTCGCCGTTTACAGCCGCCCGGTATCATTCGCTGGTGGCAGACGGCACCGCAGATGGCCTGCATGCCTGTGCCTGGACCGAAGACGGCGTGCTCATGGGGATTGCCGATCCGGCTCGCGGGCTTTACGGTGTCCAGTTTCACCCGGAGAGCTTTATGAGCGATCACGGTTTTGCCCTGGCAGAGGCCTTTATCCGCCTGCAAAGACCCGAACGGGGAGCTTGCCATGCCGAATGCCGTTGATATTCAATCCATGGCCGGCTGTATTGAGCGCTTGCATATCGAGGAAATCGCGCTGCAGCGCTCATTTTTGGATATGGCCGGATGTTTTGCCGACCTTCCCGGCACCGTGATCCTGGCAAGCGGCGGAGACCTGGATGCGGCCCGGTATCATCTCCTGGCGGTGCGGCCGTGGCTGGCCATAAAGTCTCGGGGTGCAGCCGTGCAACTGGAATCCGGCAGGCAAAGCCGCAGCTTTTACGGCGATCCCTTTGATCTGCTGCGGCAGGTGCTGCGCGAATATGACATGTCTGATAAAGGGCTTCCCGGGCCGGTTTCCGCCGGGCTTTTCGGTTATCTGTCCTATGATTTAAAGGACTTTATCGAAGATCTGCCCCGGACAACCGTGGATGACAGCGGCCTGCCGGAACTCTGCCTGTATGCCCCTTCCGTGCTGCTGGTTGCAGACCGGCATACTGACAGGTATTCCCTGTGCATGCCTGTATTCAAGGACTCCGGGCCAGACAGCCCGGCCCTGCTTCGCGACTGGTTTTTTAACCGGATTCGAAGCCGGGCGAACCCGGAAGCGGGAACCTTTGCCGGCGGCCGCAGGGGATTCTGGTCGCCTTTTACCCGGGAAACCTACATGGATGCTGTTGGCCGTGCCCGGGATTACATCGCTGCCGGCCACATCTACCAGGTCAACTTTTCCCAGCGCTTTGAGACCGATTTTTCCGGCAGTCCGTATGCCCTGTTTGCCGAGCTTTTTTCCGCCGCCCCGGCAGCTTTTTACGCGTATGTGCATGCCGGTGACCACTGGATTGTTTCCACCTCGCCCGAGCGGTTTTTAAAACAGCGACAGGACCTGGTGGAAACCCGGCCGATCAAGGGCACCCGGCCCAGGGGCACGGACCGGGACGCAGATCAGGCCATGGCAGCGCAGTTGAAAAACAGTTCCAAGGATGATGCCGAGCTTTCCATGATCGTGGACCTGATGCGAAACGACCTGGGCCGCGTCTGCGCCGGGGGCAGTGTCGAGGTGGCCGAGCACAGGCGTCTTGAGGCATATCATAACGTGTTTCACCTGGTTTCAATTGTGCGGGGGCGTCTGGCGCAGGGCCGGGACAGTGTGGACCTGCTTCGGGCGGCGTTTCCCGGCGGATCTGTCACAGGCTGCCCGAGAATCCGGGCAATGGAAATCATTGATGAACTCGAGCCCTGCCGCAGGCATGTATACACCGGCTCCATCGGGTATATCGGCTTTCACCAGACCATGGACCTGTCCATTGCCATACGCACGGCCGTGATCGAAAACGGGCGGATGCGGTTTTCCGTGGGCGGCGGCGTGGTGTATGACTCCGATCCGGCTGAGGAATACGAGGAGACTCTGCACAAGGGGCGCTCGGTCATGGGCGTGTTTGAGGGCCGCGGCACCGCACCGGACCGCGAGGACCGCATATGGATCAACGGCATGGTGGTGCCGGCCTCCCGGGCGCATGTGCCTGTCACAGATCCGGGCCTGCAGTACGGGTACGGTTTTTTTGAAACCATCCGCGTGGAACGCGGCCGGCCGCATCTGCTGGCAAGCCACCTGCGGCGGTTTTACCAGTCCTGGCAGGCGTTATTCAAGGCGCCCGTGCCGGATCTGACCTGGCAGAGCGTGATTTGTCAGGTCATAGCGGAAAATAACCTGGGCGGCGGGCTCTGCATGGCAAAACTGATGGCTTTTGCCGCACCCGATTCCCGGCAGCCGCACCTGGTGGTTACTGCCGCCCCTTATGTGCACCGGCTGGAGCAACTCGGCAAGCCGGTCCTGGATCTGGCCGTATATCCCCACCCCCGGCAGACGCCGCTGGCTGCGCACAAGACGCTGAATTACCTGTATTATTTTCTGGCCGGCAGGTGGGCCCGGGAAAACGGGGCAGACGAGGCCGTGGTGTGCAACCCGGACGGCACGATCTCGGAAACCAACACCGCAAATCTGCTGATTTTCCAAGGCAATACCGTAATATCCCCGGCATCGCCCCACGTGCTTGCCGGCGTCATGGAGGCCGCAGTCCTGGAACTCCTTGCAGCAGAAGGCTTTTCCCACATTGTCCAGCCCTTAACCCCGGAAGCCCTTTTTGATGCAGACGCCCTGATCGCCACCAACTCCCTGATGGGACCCGTCAGTATCCGCTCCCTGGACGGCCGCCAGATTCCCTGTGATCCGCACTGGACCGCACGCCTGCGCCACCGGGTCTTTTCAGCGTCTTCCTGAACAGCCCCTTAAGGCAGCCCCGCCAAGCTTCGCACGAGGAAACCGTATCGGGTCTTTCAGTCTACAACATTGACAAACATATATCCGTAGAGGCGTCCCGGTGTTTTTAACCAGAGAGAGGGCGAACACACAGGTTCGCCCCTACACCGGGGCCTTGAAGCCATACGGGCCTGGATGCAGTTGGGGTTGCAGCTGTCGCGGGGTCTGGCCAGGGGCGGGCGGCGGGGATGATTTGTGAGATGCATTGAGCGCGCCAGCGCTCAGCATTCGAACAAATTATACCCGCCGGCCGCCCCTGCGAAAATCCTTGAAGCGTCGAATTTCTTTTTTGCAGGCCGCAGCAT
>JBKHJS010000045.1:0-14274 GCA_046537995.1 Desulfobacterales bacterium | reverse complement strand
AAAGGTCTGTCCCCGGGCAATTCCGGCTATTCGTGTATGGCCCCGGCCATCAGGTCGCCGACCATCTTGTTAAACCGCGAGGGGTTTTCGACCTTGCCGCCTTCGGCAATGACGGCCAGGTCATAGAGCAAGTGGCTGTAATCGGCCAGCGATTGGTCATCCGGGTTGTTTTCATGAATCTGCCGGATCTTGGACATCACCGGGTGGTCGGTGTTTAGTTCCAGGATCCGCTTGGATTCGGGTACGGTCTGGCCCGAGGCCTTGAGCAGTTTTTCCATGTAGGCGCTCATGTCATAGGTGTCCCCGGAAAGACAGGATACCGAGTTTTTCAGGTGCGATGAGGGCTTGACCGACTTGACCTTGTCGTTTAAGTGCTCCTGGATTTTCGTGAAAAGGTCCGAATATGTCTCGGTTTCCTGCTCTTCCTTGTTCTTGTCGATTTCCAGGTCGCCTTTTTCCGCGCTCTTTAACGGCTTGCCCTCGAATTCGGTCACGCTGGTAACCACGAACTCGTCAACCGGGTCGGTCATCAGCAGCACTTCATAGTCCCGGTCCTTTAACGCCTCCAGGTGCGGGCTGTTTAACATGGCGCTCAGGTTGTCGCCGGTGATGTAATATATGTTTTCCTGGTCCGGCTGCATGTCTTTTACGTAATCGGAAAGCGGACGCCACTTGCCCTCGGACTTGGTGGTCTTGTAGCGGATCAGCCGGGTGAGCCGGTCCCGGTTGTCCGCATCCGAGTAAATACCTTCCTTGAGCACGGCGCCGAACTCGTCGTAGAATTTTTCATAAGTCTCGGCATCCATTTGCTCCAGTTTTTCCAGGATTTTTTTGACCAGGTTCTTTCGGATGTTGCGCACCAGGGCGTCCTGCTGAAGCATCTCCCGGCTGATGTTGAGATTCAGGTCCGGGGCATCAACCACGCCGCGGATAAAGCGCAGGTATTCCGGCAGCAGCTCCCGGCAGGAATCCATGATAAACACCCGCCGGCTGTAGAGCTGAACCCCGTGCTGGCGTTCCGGATGATACAGGTCAAAGGGCGCATTTGAAGGAATATAAAGCAGCGCCGTGTACTCGGTCACCCCTTCGAGCTTGATGTGCATCCAGGTCAGGGGCGGATTCCAGTCGTGGCTGATATGAGAGTAAAAGTCGTTGTATTCCTCCTCGGTGATCTCGCCTTTGTTTTTTGCCCAGATCGCCTTCATGGAGTTAAGCGTTTCCTCGCGGACGACCGTTTTTTTCTCCGCGCCTTCCACCGGCTGGCCTTGTTCATCGGTTTCCTGCTCTTCGCGCTCCACGTCCATGACAATGGGATAGCGCACAAAATCCGAGTGCCGCTTGACAATGCGCCGGATGGTCCATTCCTGGGTATAATCCTCTTCCTCCTGGACTTTTGGCGAAAGCTGCAGGATCACGTCCGTGCCCCGCCCCGGCTTTTCGGTTTCCTCGATGGTGTAGGATCCGTCGCCTGCGGATTCCCATTTCGTCGCTGTCTCTTCTCCGGCCGCCCGGGTGAGCACAGTGATGCGGTCTGCCACGATAAATGCACTGTAAAAGCCGACGCCGAACTGCCCGATGAGTTCCGGGCTCAGTCCGTCTTCCTTTTTGGATTTTTCCAGTGCCTCCAGAAACGCGGCAGTTCCGCTTCTGGCAATGGTACCCAGGTTTTCCTTGACTTCTTCTTTGGTCATGCCGATGCCGTTGTCTGAAACGGTCAGGGTCTGGTTTTCCGGGTCCGGGATGATCTTGATCTTCAGCTCGGTGTCTTCGCCGAGCACGCTCGGATCGCTCTGGGCCTGGAAACTGATCTTGTCCAGGGCGTCCGAGGCGTTGGAAATCAGCTCGCGCAGGAAAATTTCCCTGTTGGAATACAGGGAGTTGATGATAATATTGAGCAACTGCTTGACTTCGGTCTGGAATTCATAGGTTTCGGTCTTCGGTGTCATAGCCGGCTCCTGTATGTTTTGCGGTTATCATGGTGATTGGCCTGTAATTCGCGGTCATCTTCAACCAATTAAAATTAGACAGCTTTTGCATTTGTCAACCCGCGGACCTGCCCAAATAATATGATTGAACTATACGAAAACATGTCCTCTGATGCAGCCGACCTGTGCGCCCTGATCCTGAAAGCCTCCGGGATCCCGTTCCGGGTGAAGAAAAGCGGCCGCGGGTGGGGTATCTGGGTGGAGCCGCGCGATTACCCGCGCGCCCGCCATGCAGTGGAGCAGTATTTCCGGGAAAACCAACCCGCGGATTCAGGCATGGATATTCCGGGCCCGGAGCAGGCCCACGGATATGCCGGACTATGGGCGGCCGCCTTGCTGGCGGTTTGTTACGGGCTTGTGGCACAGGCGGGTTCCGTGCAATCCGTATGGGATGATTTCGGTGCGGCTGCCTGGAAGATTGTCGACGGCGAGCTTTACCGGACCGTCACGGCCCTGCTGCTGCATGCCGACACGGTGCATTTGCTTGGCAACATGGCCGGGATGGCCATTTTTGCAACAGCCGTCTGTCATGTCGCCGGCTGGGGCACCGGGATGCTCATGGTCCTGTTTGCCGGATCGGCGGGCAACCTGGTCAATGCGTTTGCCCGCCAGTCCGGGCATCTGTCCATCGGTGCATCCACCGCGGTTTTCGGTGCAATCGGCATTTTGTCCGGATACCAGTTTTTCCGGAAGCGAAACAGCGCCCGGCAGAAGGCTGCCGCATGGCTGCCCCTTGGCTGCGGCCTGGCGCTGCTGGGGTTTCTCGGCTCGGGTGCACACGTGGACTTGACAGCGCACTTGTTCGGATTTTTGGTTGGTATTTTCACGGGAATCGGTTATGCCATGGCCCGGAAGGTCATCGGCCCGCTGGGCCAGCTGCTTTGTCTGGGCCTTGTTGCGGCTGCCCTGGCAGGGTCCTGGGCAGTTGGCATGTGGATACATTGACAAGCGAATTCAAAGAGGGAATCGGAATGAAGGAAATCGCGGATCTGCTGTTTGAAGCCAAGATGTTAAAAGAAATTCCCAGGGCGGGATTTACGTTTCTGGGCGCCGGGCGGGAGTCGGTGGCGGAACACTCCTTTGCCGCGGCGTTTATCGCCTACGTGATGGCAAAGCTGGAGCCGGACGTGGACGGGCTCCGGTTGATTACCATGTGCCTGCTCCATGATTTTCCCGAGGCGCGCATCGGGGATTTGAATTACGTGCAGAAGAAATACGTGACCGCCGATGAGGGCCGGGCAATCGCGGATGCCACCGAAAGCCTGCCCTTTGGTGCAGATATATCAGAGCTGCTTGCCGAATTTAACGCCCAGCAAACCCAGGCGGCCAGGCTGGCCCATGATGCCGACCAGTTGGCCTTTATCCTGGATTTGAAATCCATCTCAGACGTGGGCGCGCAGACCCCGGAGAAATGGCTGCCCGTGGTGCAGAAGCGATTGAAAACCGAGCTGGGCAGAAAGATTGCCGATGCGGTTTCACGCCGCCGGTGGGACGCGTGGTGGATGGATGCTTATTCCGAGTAGCCGGGCATCAGCGCGCGGCAATCGGCGCTGTCGGACGGCGTGCGGGAACAAGAAAATCCTTGATTTCATGGAATTATTTTATTATTTTAACCCGTTTGTAAACGAGATGCCGGAGTTTGGGTCCTGGCCGTTTATCCTCGGGACCACAACGGCAAATCGCTATAGAAGGACGTTTTTCATGGAGCTGAAGATAGACGAGATTTCCAGTTGCCTGGAACTGCCCTCCACGACGGTGGAGCGCTGGGTTCGGCAGGGACGGATCCCCGTGAAAATGATCGGCGATAGCTGCCTGTTCAGTGATACGGCCCTCCGGAAATGGGCGGAAGAACACAACCTGCCGTATCATCCGCCCGGTGAGCAGCAGCAGGAAAAGCCGGAAGAACCATCCGAGGGCCTGGCAGATGTCATCGGTCGGGGCGGAATTTATTATCACCTGCCCGGGCAGAACGTGGAGGAGGTCATCACAGAGGCGGTTTACGCCATGAAGGGCATTGAATCCGACTCCGACCGGCAGGACCTGTACGAAAGCCTGGTGGCCCGGGAGCAGATGATGTCCACGGGCATCGGAAACGGGGTGGCCATTCCCCATCCGCGTACCCCGCTTAGCCATACGGCAATACCCACGCAGATTGCGGTTTTTTTCCTGGAGCATCCGGTGGATTTCAAGGCAGTGGACAAAAAGCCGGTATATGTCCTTTTTGTGCTGGTGGCCGCAAGTTCCCAACAGCACTTGCACCTGCTGTCCCGGCTGTCTTACTGTCTGCGCGATGCAACTTTTTTGAACCTTCTTTCCGAAATTCCGGCTCCTGAGACCCTGATTACGAAAATCGTGGAGTTTGAAGCCCGTTTAGACGAGGGCGAGGCATAACCGGGGCAGGGCCCTTCAGGTGAAAGGGATACTGGCAAAAGGACATTGATAAGATTTTCAGACTGGAAAAGCCGGCTGAATCCGTCCCGATGGGTATGGTTCCGCATGGACGACCGCCTGCTGCTGATTGCTTTTGGCGCAGCGGTCGGAGTCTGCAGCGGGCTGGCGGCCGTGGCCCTCAGCCACGGCCTGGTCTTCATGATGGAAAATCTCTCGGTTTTCCGGGATTACTGGTGGGCCTTCGTGCTGCCGGGAATCGGCATGGCGGCATCTTCCCTGTTTCTGGAAAAAGTCGTGCGCGAAGGCGCCGGCCACGGCGTGCCCGAAGTGGTATACAGCGTATCGCGCCACGGCGGGCTGCTGCGGCTTCGGTCTGCGTTTTCACGGCTGATCTCAAACTGCCTGACCATCGGCGCCGGCGGTTCTGCGGGACCCGAGGCCCCGGTGATCATCTCCGGGGCCTCCATCGGCTCCAATATTTCCAGGCTTTTCTCACTAAACGAGCGCCAGCGGGTTACCCTGGTGGGGTGCGGCTCTGCCGGTGCACTGTCGGCCATATTTAATGCGCCCGTGGCCGGCATGGTCTTTACAATCGAAATTATCATGGGGGAGTGGTCAGCGGCCAACGTGGTGCCCATTGCGGTTGCTTCCGTGGCCGGAGCCCAGGTCACCCGCCTGCTTCAGACCCACCAGATTTCCTTTACGCATCTGCGCTTTGACGTGGATGTCACTTCCACGCTGGCAGCAGTCGGCCTGGCCGTGTTAACCGCACTGATTTCCGTCCTGTTTGCCCGCTCGCTGCGGTATTCTCACCATATTTCCGAAAAAATCACCCTGCCGGTCTGGGTGCGCGCACTTATCGGCGGGTGCATGGTGGGCGCCATCGGACTGCTTCTGCCCGGGGTGCTCGGCGAAGGCTATCATTCGATCCAGCAAATGGTGGAAGGCGCCTTTGCCCCGGGTCTTGCGCTGATGCTTTTGCTGGTGGGCGCCAAAATCGCGGCCACGGCATTGACCCTGGGATGGGGCGGTTCCGGCGGAATTTTTGCCCCGGCCCTGGTGATCGGCAGTTTTGCCGGCCTGATGTATCATCGGTTTATTGTTCTGCTGCTGCCCGGGCTTTCATGGGTGGATGAGGGTTGTTACGCGCTTCTGGGCATGGCGGGCGTGATCAGCGGGACCATGCATGCACCGCTGACCGGGATTTTTCTGATCGTTGATATCACCGGCCGGTATGAAACCATTCTGCCCCTGATCCTGGTTTCCGCGCTTTCCACGACCATCAGCCGCGTATTTGAACCGGCATCCTTCTACCTGCGGGAGCTGGTGGAAAAGGGCCAGTATCTCAAGCCGCGTACTGATGCCAAGGTACTGGCGGATCTGAGCATCACCGAACTGGTGGAAAAAGACTGCAAAACCGTGCCGCGCAACATGCTGCTCGGCGATTTTATCAAGGTGGTCCAGGAATCGCACCGGAACCATTTTCCGGTGGTAGACGAGCAAACCGGCGAATTCCAGGGTATGATCCATTTGGATGACATCCGGCCCTACCTGCTTGATTCGCTGATGTATGAAACCGTGTTTCTCGAGCAGGTGATGCAAACCGATGTGGAAACCGTTGATATTCATGAGGATCTCTCGGAAGTGCTGGACCGGATGGACGCCAACGGGCTGTTCAGCATGCCGGTGGTATCGAGCAACCGGTTTGTGGGCATGATTTCCAAGGCCACCCTGCTGGATAAATACAGACACGAATTAATGGTGCAGACAATGCACTGAGTTTCGACCCGGATACGGGCCGGCCAATCATAAACGAGGAGGTTGCCAATGGAAATGCAGATGCTGCACATTTTCAGAAACACCCCGCTGGGCCGGGAAACCCTGTTGGAGTCGGCCTACTTTTGCAAGCATCTCGATATTCTGCCGGTGGTCTACGTCCCCGGCCACATGAAGTTTTTGATGTATTTTGAAAACGACGTGGTGCAGGTGGATCTGGACGGCTCCTACCTTCGCTCGCCGGACACGGCCAGGGATCATGTGGTGGAAATCGTCGAAAGCATGGGGCTGCCGGCGCCGAAGTTTCTGGAGCCCAAGCATTTCACCGCTTCAACGCTTCCGGATATTCCGGTGGATTACGATTTGATGTGCTGTCCCAGGAGCATTACGGACATGAGCTCCAAGATCGGTCTGGGATACATCGGCCCGCGCGTTCGCCGGATTGTCCAGAATGCGCGTTTTCCTGTTTATATTCCCAGTGCGGTATTCAAGCCGTGGCAGAGCCTGGCCGTGATGTTCGGGGGCTCGGCAAATGCGATAAAGGCTTTTAAGCTCGGGATACGTTTGAGCCGGATTTCCGGGTTTCCCGTAGACGTTTTCACCCAGGAGGGCAGAAGAGAGCGGAAAGACTACGAGGATATTATCGAACAGGAGGGGCTGCGTGAGGCAATGGACAAGTATGTTCGCAGATGGCGGTTTTTTGAAAGCCGTTCTTTTACGGAAAATCTGTACGAAATCCCGCATGATGCCCTGATCGTGCTCGGGGCTTACGGTCACGGACTGGTCAAGGAGCTTTTTTTCGGCAGCACAATGGAAACCCTGCAGACCGTTTCGCCCAACAGCATGCTTATTGTGGGGCCCAATTACCGGGCCTCGGTTTAGTGCGTGCCCCGCTGGCTATCCCTGCAGGTCCACCGGGGTAAGTTCGATATTGCGCTTGATCACGGTTTTTGCGGTTTTTTCAAACTGCCGGGTCACATCCGAGACGTAAAACCGGGTGTGGCCGTTTTTGCCCAGGCTTGCATCCACATCCGGAAAATCGGTCAGAAACTGCCTGATCTGTCCGGCCAGTGCCACGGACGAATCGATGATGCGCACCTTTTTGCCGATCTTGTGGGCAATCACGTGCTTGATCACCGGATAATGGGTGCAGCCCAAAATCAGGGTGTCGATTTGCCGGACCTTTAAGGGGTGCAGGTATTTTTTCACGATCATGCGCGTCTCTGGTTTCTCGCTCCAGCCTTCCTCCACCAGGGGCACCAGAAGGGGGCAGGGCGCGGAGTGGATTTTGGCCTCAGGGCGGCGCTCGCGGATTTTGCGCTCGTAAATGCCGCTTTCAATGGTGCCCCGGGTGCCGATCACGCCGATAACCCCTTTTCGGGTCTGATCCAGGGCCAGGTCCACTGCCGGGCTGATGACCTCGTAGACGGGCAGGTCAAAGCGGCCCTGAATGTCTTCAAATGCCACGCTGGAGGCAGTGTTGCAGGCGATCACGATGATTTTTGCGCCCTTGCTGACCAGAAATTCCGTGTCCTGCCTGGAATATTCCACCACCGTGCGCCCGCTTTTGGTTCCGTAGGGGGTCCGCGCGGTATCGCCGAAGTATACGATGTCGTATTCCGGCAGTGCGTCCATGATGGCGCGAACCACTGTTAATCCGCCGATGCCTGAGTCGAATATGCCGATCATGAGATGCCGCCGGTCTGTTTTTGCGGGTAAGGGTTGCTTCGGCTGCTGTCGAGTTCTTCAAGCTTTTCCCGGACGCAGCGGACAATGTCCTGCCTGTCAAATCCGGTGCGCATGCCCGGGCAGGCTTCTGCCATGGCGTCCCAGTTTGCCGGATCGCAGATGACGGCCGCGATAAACGGCCAGGCCCGGCACATCCGGGGCTTGACCGGGTGGATGGTGCAGAGTTCATCCCAGAATAGGCAGTATCCGTCGGATTTCTGCCCGAGAAGGTAGCGGCTGCCCGAGACCGTGCAGTATCGGGCGATAAGTTCACCTGCGGAAATGCCCAGATAACCGGCAATGTTTTCAATGTCTGCCGCGTTCAGGTACGTGCCCCCGTAGCCCTGGCAGCACTGTCCGCATTGCCGGCATTCAAACAAATCCACGGGTGTGACGCGGTCAGATGGCACGCCGGGCCTCCAGGGCTTTTTTCAGGGTGACCTGGTCGATGTATTTAAGCTCGCCGCCCATGGGAACCCCGGAGGCGATCCGGGTGATTTTTACAGAATATGATTTCAGCGCCCGGGTGATGTAATCTGCCGTGGCTTCGCCCTCCACGCTGGTGCTCGTGGCAATGATAACCTCGCTGACCTTGCCGGCAGCCACCCGGCCCACCAGTTCCCGGATGCGCAGCTCGTCCGGCCCGATGCCGTCCATGGGAGACAGCAGGCCCTGGAGCACATGATAGACCCCGGGATAGGAGCCGGATTTTTCAACGGCCGCCATGTCCGCCGGGCTTTCCACCACGCACACCAGGCCGTGATCCCGTCCGGGGTCGCTGCAGATCCGGCAGGTTTGCCGGTCGCTTAGGCAAAAGCAGGTATCGCAGACTTTTACCTGTTTTTTGAGATCCGCGATGCTTCGGGCCAGGCCGGCGACTTGCTCGTCCGGGGCGGCCAGCAGGTGCATGGCAAAGCGCTCCGCGGATTTCTCACCGATGCCCGGCAGCCTGCACAGGTGCCGGATCAGTTTGACAATGGCCTCCGGGTAGTGGTTCATGGCCTGTCCTACATCATTCCCGGGATATTCATGCCGCCGGTGAGCTTGCTCATTTCCTCGGAGACCATCTCCTGGGCGCGGGAAAGCGCTTCGTTGACAGCGGCAAGAATCAGGTCCTGGAGCATGTCCACGTCTTCCGGGTCCACCACCTCTTTTTCAATATTGATGGAAACGATCTGCTGCCTGCCGTTTGCCACCACCTTGACCATACCGCCGCCGGCGGTGGCCTCAACGGTTTTATCGGCCATTTCCTCCTGCAGCTTGGTCATCTTCTCCTGAAGCTGCTGGGCCTGCTTCATCATTTTTCCCATGTTCTTCATTGTGCGTTTCCTCCTGTGGGTAGGATCTTGATGTCAACGATTTTACCGTTAAACGTTTTCACGGCCGCCCCGACCAGGGGGTGGTTTAAGGCCTCTTCCTTCAAATGTTTGGCTTCCCGTTTCTGTTTTTGCGGATTGTCAGCTTCCTCGGTGATTTCGAGGCTGATTCGCATGGGCCTGCCGAAAAACTCGTTACAGATGGTTTCCAGGTTGGCGATGCTCTTTTTCCGGTTAAGCAGGTTTACATTGGTGCCCGCGGACCGGACTTCGATTTTCAGCCGATCCCCGGTCATTTCCTGCAGTCTGGCCTCGCCCAGGCACGCGCCCAGGGAAGGCGATTTTTCAGAAATTCGCTCCCGCAGGGCCTCCCAGGTTTTTTCCGGGTCTGCAGTGTCAACGGGCTCCGCGGCGAAAGGCCCGTCGGCCGATGGTTCCGGCTCCGGGGGCAGGGATGCGTTTTCCGGCGCGGCGTCGTCTTCGGGCGCCGGCGGGGGCGGTTCGGGTTGTGCGGGTTCTTCTGCCGGGTGCTCGGGGGTCGGATTGTGTTCGGGGGCCGGGGCTGTCCCCGCGGTTTTTCCATGGGCCGGCGGATTCGGATCAATGCCCTGTCTGAGCTGGTCGATCTTTTCGATGAGCTGGTCGATGGACATGGCCGGCCGGATCTGAAAAAGCTTGAAAAACGTCATTTCCAGGGCGTGCCTGGGGGAAACCGACTGCCGGATCCGCCATTCGTCTTCAAAAAGCGTGTTTAAGACCTGGTTGAGATACGGTTCGGAAAGATTTTCAACCTGTTTTGCCATGTGGGTTTTTTCGTGTGCCGGCACGCCCGAGAGGGCCTTGCCGCTGCCGCCCATCTTCACCACCAGCAGGTTTCTGAAATGCTCGATCAGCTCTGCGTAAAACCGCATCAGGTGCCGGCCCTGCCTGTAGAGGCGGTCGCAGATGGACAGCAGTTCGGCCATGTTTCCGGCAAAAAGGGCGTCTGCGGCATCAAAGATGATCTGCCGGTCGATAATACCCAGAATATCAATGATCTGCTCGTCTGTGATTTCCCCCCGGCTGCAGGTAAAAATCTGGTCGAGCAGGCTCAGGGCGTCTCTGATGCTGCCGTCTGCCTCCCGGGCGATAAGACCCAGCGCGTTTCTGGAAACAACAATGTTTTCCCGGCCGCAGATGTCTTCCATGTGATCGATGATGGCATCGATTTCCACCCGCCGGAAATCATGGCGCTGGCACCTGGAAAGTATCGTAATCGGGATCTTGTTTGGCTCGGTGGTGGCAAAGAAAAACAGTACGTGGGCGGGCGGCTCTTCCAGGGTCTTTAAAAGGGCGTTGAATGCCGCATCACTGAGCATGTGGATTTCGTCAATGATATAAATCTTGTACGGGCTTTGGGCCGGCATGTACTTGGCGTTTTCCCGCAGTTCCCGGACGTTTTCCACCTTGTTGTTCGAGGCCCCGTCGATTTCAAATACATCTGCCGCGTTGCTCAGAGCGATCTCGCGGCATGGCTGGCACTGGCCGCACGGCTCGGTGGTGGGCCCGCTCCGGCAGTTTACGCATTTTGCCAGGATCCGGGCGACAGTGGTCTTGCCGGTGCCCCGGGGACCGGAAAACAGGATGGCATGGGCCAGGCGGCCGGATGATACGGCATTGGCCAGTGTGCGCGTGATGTGCGACTGGCCGATAACCTCGCTGAATTGCTGAGGCCGGTATTTGCGGGCAAAAACCAGATACGCCATGGCGAGCCTGCCTTCATTCCTTTGCGTTGATGCGGGCATTGCGAATTGGCCCGAAAATAATGGCTTAAACCTCGCCCGTGCATTTGGATGCCGCACAGAAAAGTTCAGCGGTGGCCGCAGAAGCACGGATGGTAAGGTGGGGTTCGGGTCGATTCGTGCCCGGTAAAAAATATGGCGGAGAGAGAGGGATTCGAACCCTCGGTGCCCTTGCAGGCACACACGCTTTCCAGGCGTGCACCTTCAGCCACTCGGTCATCTCTCCGCAGGCACGTCTTTATCATTGGTCGGCCAGTGTCGGTTCCGGTTCCGGCAAAGCCTTTTTCCGGCTATTGTTATCGGATTTGAAAATAATTTCCGTGTTGTCTATAAATTTCCATCCATAAAAGAACCACTGAATATTGTCAACCGTTCAAATAAATTGCTTTTAAAAATCTGAAACGCTCAATTTAGGTTGACGAATTCAGAATGCGTGTTATTGTATATAAAATTCTGTCTATATTTGAGTTGGAGGTTAACGCAAAGCATCTATAAAGAAGCGGTTCGAATTCGGTTTCTCAAGAGTTGCGATAGGCGCAGTAAATCAACTTCCGGGCGCCCGTAAGGAAAAGCCCAGGCCTCATTTCCAGAATCTTCCCTTTTTCGCGACCAGAAAGAATCCAAAAAGACATGGTCTATCCGTCTTTCCCGGGACCCCGGGTGAAGACCCGGTACCACCGCCAATCTCGGTGTATGCCGGCGTAAAGCCAATCGGTCCCGCACCGCAAGGGCTTTTCTGCTGATTTGCCATTAATGGGAAATGTGGAATTTCGACGCTAAAACCACGACAGCCGGCATGCCCGTTTACCGGGCTTGTTGACAAAATCAGGACGAATCTTGAATCAGAAAATGAACCAATAGGATTTTCTGTATGACAAAAAAACATTTTACCGTATTTATTCAGCTTTTTAACAAGCGGGCGCTGATGCGCAAGGCCTTTCTGGCTTGCCTTGTGATCATGCTCGGGATCCTCAATACCCCCGCTGCAGCCCAGGAACAGGATGCAATGCACAGAGCGGACCTGCTGTATGCCGAGGGGAGCATGGACAGCCTCAAAGAATCGGTGACACGCTACAAACAGATCGGCCAACAGCACCCGGACAGTTACGAGGCGTTTTGGAAGGCCTCCAGGTCCTGCCGCGTAATCACCCGGATGGCCGTGATCGGTGAACTCGATAACCTGGAAGAGATTGGCGCGACCTTTGGCAAGCAAGGAATGGAGCTGGCGCAAAAGGCCATCGCGCTCGAACCGGAGAAAGTGGAGGGACATTACTATTACGCGGTCAACGTCGGGGGCTACGCCAAGGGCGCGAGCATATGGTCCATTCTCAGCGAGGGCCTCAAGGACAAGGCGCAAAAACACTTGAAGAAGGCCTACGAAATCGACAGGGAATATAACGGCTTCGTCCTGCTAATGCACATGGGCCTCTACTATGAAGTGCTTCCCTGGTATGCCGGCCAGGACAAGGACAAGGCATTGGAGCACTACCGCGAGGCCCTGCTTCTGATGCCCGAGCAATCCCCCTACCGTTCGCAGCTCCATGTCCTGGCCGGCAAGCTGATGCTGGTTCAGGGGGTGGAAAAAAACCGGGGCAGGCAGCTTCTGCGCAAAGCCGCAGAATCCGACAGCAGATATTTCAGCAACAAGGCCTTGGAAATCCTTGCAGAACACGGATAGGGCGCAGCAGCACCAGCCATAAATCGCCTCCTTGTGCCGTTGTCCGTTTCATATTCCATCGATTGATTTTTTTGTCACAAGCCCGCTGCTCAGCAGCGGGTTCCAAAACTTAAACAGAGACACTTCGTGTCTTTTTATTCTCCCGCCGTCTGCAAAATCCTACAAAATTCAGCAAGGCCTGCTGCAAGGTTTTCACCGGGGACTGTCAAGCAATCAATTGACGGATTAAGCCTGCATGCTATATCATCCAGATCTTTTCGCGATACAGGGATTTCAATCGATGAAAAATACAATCATAATAATGGCCGGGATTACGGTTATCCTGGCTGCAGTCGGGGTGATGCAGCAGGGACCGGAAGTCATTGTGCAGGGATGCATGGCAGGGGGCGCAATGCTGATCCGGGTCGTGCCCCTGTTAATCGCAGCCCTGATCCTTGCAGGCATGATCCAGGTGATCATTTCCAGGGAGACGATAAATAAGTGGCTGGGCAAGGAGGCCGGCATAAAGGGCGTCGTGCTGGGAGCTATTGCCGGTGCCCTGATACCTGGCGGACCCTATGTTTTTTATCCGATTGCGGCTTCCTTTCTGCTCTCCGGTGCGGAGATCGGTACGGTGCTGGCTTTCGTGGTCGCCAAGAACCTGTGGAGCGTGAGCCGGCTGCCCATGGAGGTGGCCTTGCTGGGGCCCGAACTCACTGTTATCCGGTTCATTGTAACCCTGATATTTCCGATTCTTGTGGGTGTGCTCGGCAATGCCTTTTTTTCGAAATACGGAGACCGGGTCCGGGCGCAAATCCGGGAAATCCAGAAGGCGGATGAAGAATCGTGATTACTGCCTTTATTCTCCTGATGATTTTAGCAGTCCTTGCTTCGGCTTATGCTTACAAGAAGGGCGATGGATCTCTTGCCGGGGGTTTTGCAATTGCCCGGAAAACTTTTATCGGGATTGCTCCCCTGCTTTTGGTGGCTTTTATTATGGCCGGATTTATCCAGGTGGTGATTGCGCCGGAATTAATTCAGAGATGGCTGGGGCAGGAGTCCGGCTTCAAGGGGGTTCTTATCGGAAGCATCGGCGGGGCGCTGCTTCCGGGCGGTCCGTATATTGCCTTTCCCATCATCGCCTCGATTTTTCAGGCAGGCGCCGGCATGGGCACCGCCGTGGCTTTTGTTACCGGCTGGGCGATGTGGGGGATTGCGAATATTCCGTTTGAACTGGCGATGATCGGGTATCGGTTCATGTTCTTAAGGCTGGCCCTGGTTTTGATTATCCCGCCTTCTGCCGGAGTCATGGCAAATCTGTTTTTCTGACACCTTTGAGTACACCATACTTGTCCGCGGATGCAGGATTCCCGGGCCTGCTGATTTTTGCACCTTGAATCTGGTTTTGTTCGATGCTATTTCAAATTGACATGGCTCATATGTTGTATTATTATTACCGGTAATACAGACTACTGGAGAATTAATTATGAGAGTAACTACAAAAGGTCAGGTCACTATTCCCCAACATATTCGCGAAAAATTGGGAATCACGCCGGCAACTGAGATTGATTTTGTCGAGGAAGAGGGTCGTTTTTTTTTAGTGAAACAAAAAAGAGGGAAAACGGCCAGCCGCAAATTTG
>JBKHJS010000213.1:0-3351 GCA_046537995.1 Desulfobacterales bacterium | reverse complement strand
GGGGGATTTATGACAGAGTATGATTATTGGAAAATTTTTCCCAGAATGCCGAAGAAAGTAACCATCGGCGATATTACGATTCGAGACGGGTTTCAGCACCTGGAGAAGTTCATCTCCACCCGGGCCAAGACCTATTATGCCGAAGAGCTGATTTTTGCGGGATGCCGGTATATCGAGGTGACCAACCTGGGCAACCCGTATCTGCTGCCCCAGTTCTCGGATGCGGAAGAGGTGCTGGAATATCTGCGCAGCGAGCGGTTCAGGCGCCGATGTACGAAAAGGGGGATTAACCCGGACGATGTGACTATTACGGCCGTGACCATTCGCGAGCCCGCGGTGGACCGGGCCATTGAACTCAAGGAAAAGGGCATTGGCCCGGACCGGGCGCTGATGATGGTCTCCACCGAGGAGGAGCATCACTTTGCCAATTCCGGTGTGACCCTGCCCATGTACTGGAAGGAAGCCGAGCGATGCATCAAGAAATGCACGGATGCCGGAATCAAGATGTGCGGCACGGTCAGTACCATATGGGGCAGTCCCATTGCCGGGGCCACGGAGTTGAAGGACGCAGTGGAGTTTACCAAGCGGTGGCTGGAAATCGGGGCCTCGGATATCGAACATGCCGATCATGACGGCAGCGCATCCGCCGCGGAAGTGTATCGATATTTTGCCATGATTCTCGATGAAATTCCCAACCCGGATCTTCACATTGCGCATTTCCATGAAACCAAGCGCATGGCAGCCGCATCCATACTGGCGTCTCTGCAGGCCGGGATCACCAACTTCGAGGCCACCCTGGGCGGCATGGGCGGCCAGCCGGCAAATTTCCTGGATGACTGCCCGGTTCCGGGCACCGGCGAATATTACTACACGGACCCGCGCTATGTGGGACTCAACTGCCTGGAGGATATGCTGGTGCAAATCGACGAGATGGGTATTGAACACGGTTATGACGTGGACCGGATCCTTAAGCTCGGAAGCCAGATGGAAAAGACAACAGGCCAGCGACTTCGCAGCGAGGCGATTATCAACGGCCGGACAATGAAGGAAGGCCACATGGAGTTCGCCCGGCCGGGCCTCAAGAAACTCAAGGAAAAGCAGGGCGAGGCGCCCAAACAGCTCGTGCCAGGGGAATGGGGCGATGAGGCGGTGCTGCCGGAAAAGCACCGGCCCGAATAACGGCGGACAATTCCAATCGCGCAATCCGAAATCCGAAACTGGAAGGAAGCTGATAATGTCGAAGTTGCTGTGGCAGCCCTCTGCGGAGAGAATCCGGCAGACCCGCATGTACCGGTTTATGACGTATGTAAACAAGCGCTATGGACTAAATATTCAAACTTACCCGGAATTGTATGACTGGTCGGTAACGCAGATCCCGGAATTCTGGGCCGCGGTCTGGGATTTTGTGGAAGTACGCGCCTCCCGGCCGTATGAACAGGTGGTCGATGATCTGTCCAAAATGCCGGGCGCCGAGTGGTTCGCCGGCGCGCGCCTCAATTTTGCAGAAAATCTGCTGCGGTATCGGGATGAACAGACCGCACTGATTTTTAAGGGCGAAAACCAGGAGCCGGTGTATCTGACCTATGCCGGTCTCTACGACCGGGTCGCCCGGGTGGTCGAATCGCTCAAGGAAATGGGCATCGGGCCCGGCGACCGGGTGGTGGGCTATATGCCCAACATGGCCGAGACCATTATTGCCATGCTGGCCGCAGTCAGCCTGGGGGCGACATGGTCATCGTGCTCCCCGGATTTCGGGATCAAGGGGGTGCTTGACCGGTTCGGGCAGATCGAGCCGCGGGTGTTGTTTGCAGCAGACGGGTATTTTTTCAAGGGCAAGCGGGTTGACTCCATTTCCCGGCTGGAGCAGATCGCAAAGGAAATCCCGTCTGTGGAGCGTTTTGTCATCGTTGCCTACACACAAGCCGAACCCGATATTTCCGGAATACGGGATTGCGTGATGATCGACGATTTCCAGTCGGATCAGTCCGGGCTGGATATCGATTTTGTCCAGCTTCCTGCAAATCATCCCCTGTATATCATGTATTCCTCCGGAACCACCGGGCTTCCCAAGTGCATGGTCCAGGGCGCCGCAGGGATCCTGGTCAACCAGCTCAAGGAAATGGTCCTGCACACGGATGTGGGACGCGAAGACACGGTATTCTATTTTACCACCTGCGGGTGGATGATGTGGAACTGGCTGACCAGCGCGCTTGGCGCAGGGGCCACCGCGGTGCTTTATGACGGCAACCCGTTTTACCCGGACGCGGGCGCGCTCTGGCAGATGGCCCAGGATGAGAAAATCACGGTCTTCGGCACCAGTGCGGGATACTTGAATGCGTTGAAAAACACGGGCATGCGTCCCGGGCAAAACTATGACCTGTCGCCGCTGCGGGCGCTTTTATCCACGGGTTCGCCGCTGGATGAAGAGGGGTTTGAATACGTGTATGACGCGGTCAAGGGCGATCTTCAACTGGCCTCCATTTCCGGGGGCACGGATTTAAACGGCTGTTTTGCTCTGGGAAATCCCGTGGGACCGGTGTATTCCGGCGAACTGCAGTGCCGCGGGCTGGGCATGAAAGTCGAGGCATATGACGAAAACGGACAGCCGGTAATCGGCCGGCAGGGCGAACTGGTCTGCACGGCGCCTTTCCCCTCCATGCCGCTTTACTTCTGGAATGATCCGGACAACAGCAAATACGTTTCCGCCTATTTTGACGTTTATCCGGGGGTATGGCGCCACGGCGACTACATCGAGATCAGCGAGCACGGCGGGATCAAGATTTACGGGCGTTCGGATGCCACCCTCAACCCGGGCGGGGTGCGTATCGGCACTGCAGAGATCTACCGGCGGGTCAACGAGTTCGACGAAATCGAGGACAGCCTGGTGGTGGGCCAGGACTGGAAAGGCGATGTGCGGGTGATTTTGTTTGTCAAAATGGCGGAGGGATATAAACTCACTGATGAAATCCGCCAGCAGATCAAAAAGACTCTGCGCGAAAATGCTTCCCCGCGTCACGTACCGGCAAAGATTTTCGAGGTGCCGGATATCCCGTATACCCTGAACATGAAAAAGGTGGAGCTGGCGGTGAAAAACATCATTGAAAACAAGCCGGTCACAAACCGGGACGCGCTTTCCAACCCGGATGTGCTGGATTCCTACGCCGGGCTTCAGGAAGTGCACCAGGATTGATAAGCCGGTAAAAAGTCTTTTTTACCGGCAGTGTTAAGTTTTAGGTGATTACGTGTTTAAGTAAAATCAAAAAGCAAATCCGTGAGCACCTTGGCTGATCGGCGGCGCGAAAAAGGAGTTTCCTCGCTCCAGGAGCCTCTGCGAGCCTCGATTTCCGCTCG
>JBKHJS010000044.1:0-14303 GCA_046537995.1 Desulfobacterales bacterium | reverse complement strand
CGATTTCGATCCCGATCCCGATAGGGCTGAACCCGCATAACAACAACCTGATAATTATTCGTCGGAAATAACTGGGAAAGATTGTCAAGAGTTGACAAGTAGTTATATATGAGTATATTATGTACATATAAAATGAAAAGATCCAAGGGTGTATGCCATTTCTGGCTTGGTAACCCGGGAATCTCCGCAGCGTTGAATCCGATTTCAACAACCAAGGGGGTTCTGTAGGAATCGCGTGAAATTCTTTCCTGCAGTCGAAATATAGCTTGCTTTCACAATATTCCTTGAGTGCATAGGAGGAGGGCACAATGGCTATAAATTTCAAAGGCTGGAAGGATCTGATGCCCAAGCGGACCATGGCGGAAAAGGTGCTTGGGCAGGCATTGAAATACCTTGGTAAAGATACGGACAAGAATGCCAAATACGTATTAAAGGCCGTGGACCATATCGCCAGCGGCGAGAAACAGGAAATGGTCCGCGAGTGGTTTCATCACTGGATGCGGGAAAACGGTCCCGGCCGGCAGTTTCTGCACCGGGTGGTGCAAAACACCCATCCCCGCGTGCGCGAACGGTATGTGGCCCGGATGGTGGCCAGCATGTTTTTCCGGGATCCGGACGCACCCCGGCGGGCAGAGCAGAAATTCGGCATCCAGCCGCCGCCCACCATGCTGATTTCGCCCACCATGCGGTGCAATTATCGTTGCGAGGGGTGCTATGCAGGCAGTTACGAGCGCAAGGATGACATGGATCCGGAAGTTTTTGACCGGGTCCTGACAGAAGCCGAGGAAATGGGGTTGAATTTTATTACCATCCTGGGCGGCGAGCCTTTTATCTACCCCCATCTTTTTGAAGTACTGGAAAAGCATCCCAAATCCTTCTATCAGATTTATACCAATGCCTCGCTTATTGACGAAAAGACTGCTGAGCGCCTTGTGGAACTGGGCAACGTGGCCCCGCAGATCAGCATCAACGGGCCGCGGGAATTCACCGATGCGGTACGGGGCAAGGGCTCTTTTGATAATTGTGTGGCCGCCATGGACCGGCTTTATGAAGCCGGCTGCCCGTTCGGGTTTTCATCACTTGTCACCAGCAAAAACATGGACGTGATCTGCTCGGATGAATGGGTCGATTTCCTGATTGAAAAAGGCGCTTTGTACGGATGGTACTTCCTGTTCATGCCGGTGGGTAGCGATCCGGAGATGGAACTCATGCCCACGCCCGAACAGCGGGACCAGATGCGGCGTTTCCAGTCCTATGTGCGGGAAGAAAAACCGCTGCTGCTGGTGGATTTCTGGAATGACGGGGTCCTGTCCGGCGGCTGTATCGCCGGCGGCCGGCTGTATTTCCACATCAACCATCGCGGGGATGTGGAACCCTGTATTTTCTGTCATTTTGCAACCGACAATATTCATGACAAGACGCTCGTAGAGGCCTTGAATTCTCCGTTTTTCCGGGGAATCCGTGCAGAACAGCCGTTTTGCTACAATACCCTGCGGCCCTGTCCGATGATCGACCATCCCCAGACAATGTGGCGCATTATCCGGGAACACGGCGCCAAGCCGACGCATGAAGGGGCGGAAACCATGTTTACGGACCTGGCCCCTGAAATTGAAGAATATGCCAGCGGCGTCAGACAGGTCATGGATCATGCATGGGTAAGCGAAGGCTACAAGGACTGGGCTGCCAGGTGGATGCATCACTGCGGCCTGTCCCCGGAAAATATTGAACGGCGGCGCCGGGAATTCGAGGAAAAACAGCAGGAAGAAACAGTTCCGGAATCGCCGGCCGATTCCGTAAAGCAAACCAAGCAGGCATAAGACGACGCTAACCGCAGACCGTTATCGCCAGTGACAAAAACCCTCCCTTGCGGAGGGTTTTTTGCGTGTTGCGCCGGCGCGTCCGGGCATGTGCAGCCGATTGGATGTTGTGATACCCGGATATTTCTGGTATATGTATAGTTTGTATTTTCTTTGTGCTCTGCCGCGAAGTAATGATTTTTATATAACCGGAAAAGGGCTTCGTTTTTGAGCAGCCGGCAGCCAATAATTGGTATCACAATGGGCGATCCCGCGGGCGTGGGCCCTGAGATCATTTGCAGGGCACTGGCGCGTCCGGATGTTTTTCAATATGCCAGGCCCCTGGTTATCGGGGATACGGGCATCCTGGAAAAGGCGGCGGTCACAACCGCCGCGGATCTTCTGCGGTTTACCCCGGTCGATTCTCCGGACCAGGCCGCGTTTGACACGGATGCGATCCCGGTGATGAATCTCTCCGTGCTGGATCCGCACGCACACCAGTGGGGCCGGCCCGGCAGGGAAACCGGGCGAGCCATGATGTCCTATATCGAGCGCGCCATTGACATGGCAATGGCTGGAGAGATTTCAGCGCTGACCACATGTCCCATCAACAAGGCGGCCATGAAAATGGCCGGCGGCCAGTATCCCGGGCATACCGAGCTGCTGGCCCGGCGTACGGGTGTGCAGAGCTATGCCATGATGATGGCCGGAAAACGCCTCAGGGTCGTGCTGGCCACGATCCACGTGGCCTTGCGGGCGGTTGCCGATTCCATTGATCCCGGCCGGATTGCGGAAATGATCCGGCTGACAGATCAGGGGCTAAAGACCCGCTTCGGCATCGGCGCGCCGGAAATCGCCGTGGCAGGGTTAAACCCGCATGCCGGCGAAGAGGAGATGTTTGGCGACGAGGAAGTCCGCTTAATCCGGCCGGCAATTGAGCAGGCAGTTTCCGAAGGCATTCTTGCCACCGGGCCGCACCCGCCGGATACCGTATTCTATCATGCCGCTGCCGGCAAATATGACGCGGTGGTCTGCATGTATCACGATCAGGGATTGATTCCGTTTAAAATGCTCCATTTCAGCGACGGTGTCAATACGACCCTTGGGTTGCCCATTATCCGGACTTCCGTGGATCACGGCACCGCCTACGATATTGCCGGCAAAGGTACCGCAGATCCGGAAAGCCTGATTGCCGCCATTGAAATGGCCGCCGCCCACGCAGGCCGGGCCGGGCTATAGCTTGAGATGCCGACTGACTTCATGATGCGCAAGGAAACCGACAAAATCATCATCCGGGGTGCCAGGCAGCACAACCTGAAAAATATTGATGTGGATTTGCCGCGCAATCAGATGGTCGTGATCACCGGGCTTTCCGGCTCCGGCAAGTCCACCCTGGCCTTTGACACGCTATATGCCGAAGGCCAGCGAAGGTACGTGGAATCCCTGTCAACATATGCCCGGCAGTTTTTGGAGCGCATGGAAAAGCCGGACGTGGACCAGATCGAGGGTCTGTCGCCGGCAATTGCCATTGAACAAAACAGCGGCGGACACAATCCGCGTTCCACGGTGGGCACGGTAACAGAAATTTACGATTACCTCAGGCTCCTGTTTTCCAGGGTCGGCACGCCGCATTGCAACAAGTGCGGACGGCCGATTACCTCCCAGTCCATTGACCAGATCGTGGACCGGGTCATGTCCATGGCGGAGGGCACCCGGATTATTATCCTTGCGCCCTTGGTCAGCGGGCAGAAGGGGACGCATGAGCGGCTGCTTGCCTGGCTGAGAAAGGAGGGCTTTGCCCGGGTCAAGGTCGACGGCGAGATCCGGGAGCTTGACAGTGTGGGCAAGCTGGCCAAAACCCGAAAGCACACCATTGCGGTGGTGGTCGACCGCCTGGTGGTCAAGCAGAACATGCGCAACCGGCTGGCCGATTCCCTGGAGCTGGCCCTGTCCCATTCCGAGGGATTTGCGATTGTGGAATCCCCGGACAACAAGGATGGCGAGCCGCTTTTATTTTCCGAAAAGGCGGCATGCATGCATTGCGGCATCAGTTACCCGGAGCTCACCCCGGCCAGCTTTTCCTTTAATTCCCCCCAAGGGGCTTGTCCAAAATGCGATGGTCTGGGCACCACCATGGAATTCGATCCGAATCTGATCGTTGCAGACCCCGATCTTTCGCTGCGCGAAGGCGCAGTACGCCCCTGGGCCAACCGTAACTCTGTGCATTTTGCCGAATTTTTGGACGCATTGACGCGCCATTACGGGGTCGACATTTATACGCCGTACCGGGACCTGCCGGAACACTTCAAGCAGGTGCTGCTGTACGGGTCCGGGGACGAGGAAATCCCTTTTTACATGACCCGGGCAAATCGCCGGGTGGATTTTACCCGGCCTTTTGAAGGCGTGATTCCGAACCTGCAGCGACGTTACGTGGAAACCGACTCCAATGCCGCCCGAGAGGACATCAAGCAGTACATGAACTTTGCCCCGTGTCCGGGGTGCGGGGGATCCCGACTGAATTCGGTCAGCAGTGCCGTGCGTGTGAGCAACATGATCCTTCCGGAGATTACCGCTTTTTCCGTGGAAGGGGCATTCGACTTTTTCAGCGCACTCAGCCTGGAAGGCAAAAAAGGGGTGATTGCCGACCGGATCGTTCGGGAGATCACCGAGCGGCTCGGTTTCCTGAAAAATGTCGGCCTTTCCTACCTGACCCTGGACCGGGCCGCAAGCACCCTTTCCGGCGGTGAGAGCCAGCGCATTCGCCTGGCCACCCAGATCGGCTCCAAGCTCACAGGCGTGCTTTACGTGCTTGATGAACCCAGCATCGGCCTGCATCAGCGGGATAACCGGCGGTTGCTGGAAACGCTTTTTCAGATGCGGGATCTGGGCAATACCGTGTTGGTGGTGGAACATGATGAGAACACCATCCGTTCGGCCGACCACGTGGTGGATATGGGGCCGGAAGCCGGGGTAAAGGGCGGGTACCTGGTATTTTCCGGCAGCCCGCAGCAGCTGGCGCAGTCGGAGGATTCCCTTACCGGCCAATACCTTGCCGGTAAAAGGCGGATTGAGACCCCGGAGATCCGGCGCCAGGCAGAGAATGCGCATTTTGTCATCCGCGGGGCATGTGAAAACAACCTGAAAAACATTGATGCTTCCTTCCCGCTCGGCGCCTTTATCTGTGTCACCGGGGTGTCTGGCTCGGGCAAGTCCACCCTGGTGATCGAAACCCTGTACCGGGTGCTTGCCCGCAGACTTTACCGCTCCGGCGTGCCGCCGGGAAAGCATGCTTCTGTGGAGGGATATGCGCACATCGACAAGGTGATCAACATCAATCAGTCGCCCATCGGGCGTACGCCCCGGTCCAATCCCGGAACCTACACGGGCGTGTTTTCCTTTATCCGGGAGCTGTTTGCCAAGACCCCCGAGGCCCGGATGCGCGGGTATAAATCGGGACGATTTTCCTTTAACATCCGGGGCGGCAGGTGCGAGGCGTGCAACGGAGACGGGATCATCAAGATCGAGATGCATTTTCTGCCCGACATTTTCGTGCCATGCGACGTATGCAACGGCAAACGCTACAATCGCGAAACCCTGGAAGTCAAATACAAGGGAAAGAATATTTCCGAAGTGCTCGATATGACGGTAAACCAGGCGATGCGCTTTTTCCGGAACATCGGAAATATCCGGGTAAAACTCCAGACCCTGGTGGACGTGGGGCTGGGGTATATTCGATTGGGCCAGCCCGCAACCACGCTTTCCGGCGGAGAGGCACAGCGGGTCAAGCTCTCGCGTGAACTGGCAAAGCGCGATACCGGCCGCACGCTGTATATCCTGGACGAGCCCACCACCGGGCTTCACATGGAGGATATCAAGCAACTGCTTTCCGTGTTAAACCGGCTGGTGGAGGCGGGAAATACCGTGGTGGTCATTGAGCACAACCTGGATGTGATCAAGTATGCCGATCATGTGATCGACCTGGGGCCTGAAGGCGGTGATGCGGGCGGGCATGTGGTTGCCACCGGAACCCCGGAGGCTGTGGCTGCAAGCCCGCAGTCGCATACGGGTGCATTTCTGCGGGATGTTCTGGAAGCAAATGCCGCTTCCCGGCAATAGGAATGCCGCGTCCGAAAAACCGTTTTGAAACGAAAAAAAAGCCTCTGCCGGGGAAATTCCCGGGCAGAGGCTTTTTTTTCAGCTGTTGCTAGCTATACGCCGAGCAGCTTGGTGACGGTGCCTGCCATGGGTGTTGCGTAGATGAGAATCAGCGATACAACCAGTGCATAAATACACAGTGACTCGATAAGCGCAAGGCCGATCAGGAGCGTCACTGTGACCTTGCCGGAGGACTCGGGATTGCGTGCGATCCCCTCCACCGCTGATCTCAGGCCGATTCCCTGGGCGATGCCGCAGCCGAAAGCCGCAATCGCGATGCCGAAACCGGCTGCTGTCACGCAAGCGATAAAGAATTGTAGTGCTTGAGCTTCCATTTAAAAACCTCCCTTGAATAATGAGTTTACGTTACCGGCTTCTTCCAAAAACCGTGTATATAACACCGAGCGTGGTATTATCCGCATTTAATTATTTAGTGGGCCTCTTCCATTGCCAGGGTAAAATACATCACCGACAGCAGGTAGAAGATAAAGGCCTGGACGAACGCCACGAATATGCCCAGGGCCATGATCGGCAGCGGCGCCAGAAATGCGCCTGCCAGCATGAACAGGATACCGAGCACGAGTTCCTTTCCCATGATGTTGCCGAAAAGCCGGAAGGAAAGCGACAGCACCCGCGCCAGGTGGCCGATAATTTCAATGGGGAGCATGATCGGGATCAACCACCAGACCGGCCCCAGGAAGTGCTTGATGTAATGGACCCCGTGCATTTTTACGCCGATATAATGGGTGAAGATAAACACGGGAATGGCACAGGACAGGGTGGTGTTGAGATTCGCCGTGGGCGAGAAAAACCCCGGGACCAGGCCGGCCATGTTTGCAAGAAAAATATAGAAAAAGAGCGTTGCCACAAACGGGAAAAACCAGCGGCCTTCTTCGCCGGCCATGTCCACGGTGAACTCCTCCAGGCTGGATATGGCCATTTCAAATACGTTCTGGACCTTGTTGGGAATCAGTGTGATGTGTCTGGCCCCGAGTGCACCCAGGATAATCAGCACGGCCATAACCACCCAGCTGTAAATGATGTGTGGATATTCATGGGCGAAATGCCCCAGTCCGATCAGTTCAAACAGCTTAACGAAGAGAAGAAACGGATGTTCCACTTCAGACCGCCTCCTTGGATATGAGTTTTGTGAATTCCCGGATCGTACCGAGCATGATGCTTGCCACGACAATCGAAAGACCGATAAATAAAGCCGGCGGTGCGACATATCCACCGGAAATCAACAGAAACAGAATTATTCCGCTGATCACGAACCGGATATAGTACTTGACCAGCACCACATTGTGGGAAGTAATGTGCGGCGGTGTCAACGAGCGTTTCAGGGTCCTGTAGAGCAGGTGAAAGTTGATTGTTGCGATCAGTCCGCCGGCGATTATGCCCATGGCGAAATCCAGGGGAGTCGCCATCAATCCGGCGAAACTGGCAATTGCAAACAGGATCCAGTTCATTCGGATCACGAATTTTAGCAGACGCTTTTGTATGACCATGGCATTGCGTACTCAGAGATTTCTGCTTCGTTTGAGTATTCTGTATATATTACTGAAACCGGCGATAATGCCGAATAACAAAAATATAAACATGAATATCGGGGCGGTTTCAAACAATCTGTCCAGCCCCAGTCCGATGAACAGACCGATAAATATGGAGATGGCGACTGAAAAACCAAGGCTGCTGTAATAGCCAAGCTCCTTGAACATCTTCCGGGTTTCTTTTTCCATCGCCGCCTCCGGAAGTAAAGCTTCCAGGCTGTTAAAGTTATTGTAACTACCACAGCTAAATTCGGGGGTCAATAAAAAACGCAAGTCTTGTCAATAGCATTTAGAAGTGTCCGGTTGATTAAAAATTTGTTCTGGAACGCGAGCCTGCCTGCGTCCTATCGGCTCAAGCGCCTGTACTTGATCCGGTGGGGCCGTTCGGCCTCTGCGCCCAGCCGCTTTTTACGGTCCGCCTCGTAGTCAACGTAATTTCCTTCCACCCAGACGACCTGGCTGTCGCCTTCAAAGGCCAGGATATGAGTGGCAATGCGGTCGAGAAACCAGCGGTCGTGGCTGATGACCACGGCGCATCCGGCAAAGTTTTCCAGGGCGGTTTCCAGGGCGCGCAGGGTGTTGACATCCAGGTCGTTTGTGGGTTCGTCAAGCAGGATGACGTTTGCGCCCTGCTTGAGCATGCGGGCCATGTGCACGCGGTTTCGCTCGCCGCCGGAGAGCATGTTCACCTTTTTCTGCTGGTCCGCGCCCGAAAAGTTAAAGCGGGATACATAGGCCCGGGACTTGACCTCCACGTCGCCGAGCCGGATGACGTCCTCGCCGTCGGATATCGCCTCCCACACGGTTTTTTCCGGGTCCAGGCTGGCCCGGCTTTGCTCCACGTAAGCCAGGCGTACGGTATCGCCGATGCGCAGCTGGCCGGAATCCGGTTGTTCATCTCCGGTGATCATCCGAAACAAAGTGGTCTTGCCGGCACCGTTGGGGCCCACCACGCCGACAATGCCGCCCGGCGGCAGGCTGAAGGTCATGTCTTCAACCAGCAGGCGGTCCCCGTAAGCCTTGGAGACCTGGTCGGCCTCGACTACGACCTTGCCGAGCCGTGGGCCCGGCGGGATGTATATCTGCATCTCCTTGACCTGCTCCGGGCCCTGCTGGGAGAGTAATTCCTCGTAGCTCTGGATGCGGGCCCTGGACTTGCTCTGCCGGGCCTTGGGCGACATGCGGATCCATTCCAGTTCCCGTTCCAGGGTTTTTTTCCGCTGGGTCTCGGCCTTTTCCTCCTGCCGGAGGCGCTCCTGCTTCTGCTCCAGCCAGGACGTGTAGTTGCCCTTCCAGGGCACGCCTCGGCCGCGGTCGAGTTCCAGGATCCAGCCGGCCACGTTGTCGAGAAAGTAACGGTCATGGGTGACTGCGATCACGGTGCCTTCGTACTCCTGCAGGTGCCGTTCCAGCCAGGCCACGGTCTCGGCATCCAGGTGGTTGGTGGGCTCATCGAGTAGCAGGATGTCGGGTTTCTGCAGAAGAATCCGGCAAAGCGCCACCCGGCGGCGTTCGCCGCCGGAGATCACCTTTACGGGTGTATCGCCCTCCGGGCAGCGAAGCGTCTCCATGGCCATTTCCAGGCGCGAGTCAATGTCCCAGGCATCCGCGGCCTCGAGTTTTTCCTGGACTTCAGCCTGGCGCTGGATCAGCTTGTCCATTTCCTCGTCGCTCATGGGCTCGGCAAACTGTTCATTGATCCGGTCGTACTCGGCCATCAGCGCCATGGTGTCGGCCACTGCCTCCTCCACGACCTGCCGGATAGTCTTTTCATCGTCGAGCTCGGGCTCCTGTTCGAGCAGGCCGACCGTGTATCCCGGGCTCATGGCCACCTCGCCGTTGTACGCCTTGTCCTTGCCGGCCATGATCCGGAGCAGGGTGCTCTTGCCTGCGCCGTTTAAACCGAGCACGCCGATCTTGGCCCCGTAAAAGTAGGACAGGGAGATGTCCTCGATAATCGGCTTGTTATAGTGATACTTGCTCACCCGGTTCATGGAGCAGATGACTTTGTTGGGCTGTTGCTGCTGCTGGGTCATAGTAAAGTTTTTCTCCTGTTTGATTTTTTTCCGCTTTCCGGATATCAGTTTGTTTCCGCGAGTTCAAGACAATTGGATCTTGCGCCTTTCCGGATCCGGATGCTGCCGGTAAAAAATGGCCATGTGGCCGATCATGCCCACCAGTTCAGACCTGGTCTCGTTTTCTATGGTGCCGGAAATGGCCTTTTTCTGCCGCTTGTCCTTGAAATCCAGGAACTTGATCTTGATGAGCTCATGGGTATCGAGTGCTTCGTTGATTGCCTCTATCACCGAAGGGGATAGCCCCTTCTGGCCGATGATCACGTGCGGCTTGATCCCGTGGGCAAGCCCCCGCAGATGCGTTCGCTGGTGGCCTTTGAGTGTCTGCAAGTATTTTCCTCCGGTATCTGGCGATTTTCTCCGACTTGCGAATTGCCGGTTTCAGTGGTATGGATTTCTGCAATTGGATATAACGGAATCTTACGGTTTTTTTCAACAGGCAATACCAAAAAGGAGCCGATTTGGCTAGGCGCCCGATCACACCGGCATATATCATATTCTATATTCTGTTTCTTCCAATTTCGTGGCGGATCCTGGCAGGCATTGCCGCCGCTGTGCTTTTGACGCCTTATGTAACGGGAACGGATATGGATGCCGTCGGCCGGGTCGTTATGTTCGTGATGCTGGCAGCAATCGGATATGCCGCATCTGGTGTCCCGGCCCGGTTGATTACCGGAAAATTAAAGAAATGGTTTTTGGGCGATAGATACGGATAGTTTCAAATGTTTTCTGCAGCGCCTGTAGATCGGCTAAGTGCCCGAAGGCAACCCGGGGCGCTAACCCCCCGACTCGATCGGTCCGCTTTTCATGACCTGGCCGGCAAGCGGACGGGCCAGGATTTTTTCCAGCAGGCGGGCGGCTTCGATCAGGGCGGGAAGATGTATGCCGGTGTCAACGCCCATGGCCTCAAACATGAACACCGTGTCTTCGGTGGCCAGGTTGCCCGCGGCCTGCGGTACGTTCGGGCATCCGCCGATGCCGCCCAGGGAGGTGTCAAACATGGTGATTCCGGCCAGATACCCGGCATACAGGTTGGCCATGGCTATGCCGCGGTTGTTGTGCAGGTGCAGGCAAAGCGCGGTCTCCGGCAGGTGTTGTCTGAAAAAGGCGATGGTTTCAGTGACCTGTTTCGGGTTTGCCATGCCGGTGGTGTCTGCAAGGGTTATACGATCCGCACCGCGGCGGACAAACTCTCGTGCAAGGCAAAGCACGTCAGATACCGGTACCCGCCCCTGGTAGGGGCAGCCAAAGGCGGTGGCAATGGCGGCTGCCACGGGTATGCCGTGATCGGTTGCCGCTGAAAAGATCGCGTCCAGATCAGCAATGGATTCGCTGATGCTGCGGCCCACGTTTTCGCGGTTGTGGGCCTCGGAGGCAGACACAAACACGATGATTCGGTCCGCACCGGCCTCCATTGCCGCCCGGGCGCCCTTGAGATTGGGCACCATGACTTCATGCCACAGCCCGGCGCGCCCAGCCCGGGCCATTACATCGGCTGCATCCCGGAGCTGGGGAACGGCCCGGGCACTGACAAACGAAGTGGTTTCCAGGTATCTCACACCGGCTGCGGCCAGGGCGCGGATCAATTCGAGCTTCTCCCCGGTTTCCACAAACCCGGGTTCCGACTGAAGTCCGTCGCGCAGAGCCACTTCCCGGATTTCAACTGCGGGTTTTTCCTTCATTACCCAGTCCGGCATTGACTGTTTGCGGCATATTTCATCTTATCAGAAAAGGGACTGACAGCGGAGAAAATTATGCCTCGGGCGCCTCATTTAACGCGATTTCCCGGAGCTTGAATTTCTGGATTTTGCCGCTGGCAGTGGTGGGAAATTCATCCACAAAATGAATATGCCTGGGAATCTTGTAAAAAGCGATTTTATCCTTGCAGAAATTCTGAACCTCTTCTGCAGTGGCCTGATCGCCGTTTCTCAGCCGGATAAAGGCGGCCACCTCCTCGCCGTATTTCCGGCTGGGAATGCCGACCACCTGGACGTCCTGGATATTGGGATGCGTGTAGAGAAACTCCTCGATTTCACGCGGGTAAATGTTTTCCCCGCCCCGGATGATCATGTCTTTTAACCGTCCCTGGATGGTGCAGTTGCCCTGCTCATCCATGCTGGCCAGATCCCCGGTGTGCAGCCATCCGTCTTGATCAATGGCCTCCTTTGTCTTTTCCGGCATTTTGTAATAGCCTTTCATGATGTGATATCCGCGGCTGCACAGTTCGCCGGTTTTTCCGGGCGGAAGCGTTTCTCCCGTGGCCGGATCCGAGATCTTGACTTCCACGTTGGGCAGGGCCCGGCCCACGGTTTCGGTCCGGATCTCCATGGGATCGTCCCTGCGGGTTTGGGTGATGCCGGGCGAGCTTTCGGTCTGGCCGTAGACTATGGTCAGTTCCTCTGCGCCCATTTTTTCGACCACGCCTTTCATCACCTCCACCGGGCACGTGGAACCCGCCATCACACCGGTTCGCAGGTGCGTGGTGTCGTATGCCTTCTGGTCCATGGCTTCGAGCTCGGCAATGAACATGGTGGGAACGCCGTGCAGGGCAGTGCATTTCAGTGCATCCACGGTTTCGAGCACCTTTTCGGCGGAAAATGCGCTAACCGGCGCCATGGTGGCCCCTGAAACCGTACAGCACATGGTGCCGATGACACAGCCAAAGCAGTGGAAAAACGGAACCGGTATGCACAGCGTGTCTTCAGGTGTCAGGGCCATGATTTCCGCCATGCTCTGGCCGTTTCCGATCAGATTGGCGTGGGTGAGCATCACGCCCTTGGGATAGCCGGTGGTGCCGGAAGTATACTGCATCATGACAACATCGTCGGTATCCAGTTCGGCGGCCCGCGCATCGAGCTGCGCATCTGTAATGCTTTCGCCGAGTTTCAGCATGTCGTCCCAACTGTACATGCCGGGGATGTCTTCGTCGCCCAGATGGACAATGTTTTTCAGGTACGGCAGTTTTTCGGTCCGCAGATCCCCGGGCCGGTAGTCATCGACCTCCGGGCAGACCTGGCGCAGGATCCGCAGGTATTCATCGGCCTCGCGCACGCCATGGGTCAAAATCAGGGTGGTGGTATCAGACTGATCCAGAAGGTACTCGAGTTCATAGGCCCGGAAGTTGGTGTTTACCGTGACCAGAACCGCGCCGATCATTGGGGCGCCAAATTGCGTGTAAACCCATTGTGGCAGGTTGTTGGCCCATATGGCGATATGATCGCCGCGCTTTACGCCCAGGGCCATCAGGCCCTTGGCGACTTGCCGGCAGATATCCCGGAATTGCGAAAAGGTGTTTTCAAAGCCATACTCGTAGTAGGCCAGGGCGGTGTGATCTGCGAGTTCTCGAGCGTTGTGCTCGACAATGTCGCCGATTCGCGTTTTGCTGCCTTCAAATTTCCAGGCCATGAATATTTCCCTCCTGTAAATGATGGTTGTAGACGTTCGGAGCGTTTCAGTGGTGCTTTTGCCCTCAATTTAGGTTTGCGTAAAATCACCGCGCAGAAATGTAAACGATGTTTTAAAAAAAATAAAGAGGAAATTAACGTTAACGTTAAAATTTTTCGAGGATAATGATCCCCCCGCGCGGGCCAGATGGGTCAGGCAAAAAGCACGAGGCTGGCGGCCATGACCGCCATACCGGTGATCAGGCCGTAGATGGACAGGTGATGTTCTCCGTATTTTTCCGCGGCAGGCAGCAGCTCGTCAAGGGAAATAAACACCATGATGCCGGCAACAGCCGCGAAAAGCAGCCCGTATACCATGTCGTTTAAAAAGGGCAGCAGGATGAGGTATCCCACCAGCGCCCCCACGGGCTCGGAAATACCCGAGAGAAACGACAGGATAAAGGCGCGTTTTCTGCTCCCGGTGGCGTAATAGACCGGCACGGAAACCGCGATTCCTTCCGGGATGTTGTGAATGGCGATGGCCACTGCAATGCTGATGCCCAGCGCCGGATCCTGCAGGGCGGCGGTAAAGGTTGCCAGGCCTTCGGGGAAGTTGTGAATGCCGATGGCCAGGGCGGAAAGAAGGCCCATGCGCATCAGGCTGTTTTTTCTTTCTATGGCCTCCCGGGTTTCAAATTCTTCGATTCCGCGGATTTCATGCGGGTTTTCAAATGAGGGCACCAGCTTGTCAATAACGGCAATGAGCAGGATTCCGCTGAAAAAGGCCAGGGTGGTTGCCAGGTATCCCGGTTGCTGCCCCAGGGCACCGACCAGGGATTCTTTGGCCTTGAAAAAAATTTCAATCATGGAAACATAGATCATCACGCCCGCGGAAAATCCCAGGGCCAGGGAGAGAAACCGGGTGTTGGTGCTTTTGGCAAAAAAGGCCAGCGCACTGCCGATACCCGTTGCCAGGCCGGCGGCAAGGGTGACTCCGAAAGCAAATAACACGTTGTCCGGCGGCATCAGGGTTTGCCTTTCGGTAATACGGGTTATCAGGAAAGCCGGACCGCCCGGTTGGTGAAAATAATAATCAAGATCCCGGCAATTTGCAAATCCACGCCTGCAAATCACCGGTTTCCCGCTTGACACCAGCAATGCCCGGTGAATTTTTCAAGCCGCGGGAACCGGCATATGTGAAGTTCCATTTCCGTTTTTTTCGCAATTTGATCGGTATCGGGATCAGAGTCGATTTCGATGCCGATCCCGATACCGATAAACCTGAACCAGCATAACAACAACCTGATCATTATTCACCAGAAACTGCTGGTTTGACATCCGGGG
>JBKHJS010000212.1:0-3385 GCA_046537995.1 Desulfobacterales bacterium | reverse complement strand
GTGCTGTTGGCCTCCAGTACCCGCTGGGTCTCTTTTCCGGAAGCAACGCTTTGGTACAGCTCTTCAAATAGCGGTTCCACCTGGTCCCGGAACTTGGGTGCCCAGTCCAGCGCGCCACGCTGGGCCGTGGTGCTGGTATTGGAAAACATCCAGTCCATACCGTTTTCGTCCACCAGCCGGATCAGGCTCTGGGTAAGCTCCTCAACGGTCTCGTTAAAGGCTTCGCTGGGGCTGTGGCCGTGTTTGCGCAGGGTATTGTACTGGGCTTCCATGACCCCGGCCAGGCATCCCATGAGCACACCCCGCTCGCCGGTGAGGTCACTGAAGACCTCTTTTTCAAAACTTGTGGGAAACAGGTATCCCGACCCCACGGCAATGCCCAGGGCCAGGGTCCGCTCCCGGGCGCGACCGGTGTAATCCTGGTGGATGGCAAAGCTGGAGTTAATCCCGCGGCCCTCCAGGAAGTTTTTGCGCACGCTGGTGCCCGAGCCCTTGGGGGCAACCATGATCACGTCCACGAATTCCGGCGGGATCACTTTGGTCTGATCCTTGTAGACAATGGAAAAGCCGTGGGAGAAATAAAGGGCGTCGCCTTCGTTCAAGCATTCCTTGATCTGCGGCCATGTGGCGACCTGGCCGGCATCTGACATCAGTTCCATGATGATGGTGCCGCGTTTGGCCGCCTCTTCTAGGGGGAAAAGGGTTTCGCCGGGAACAAATCCGTCGGAAACCGCTTTTTTCCAGTATTCATCGCCTTCGAGCTGGCCTACGATGACCGAAAGGCCGTTGTCCTTGAGATTCAGCGCCTGGGCGGGTCCCTGCACCCCGTAGCCGAGCACTACGATGGTTTCGTCCTTCAAGACGTCCCGGGCCTTTTGCATGGTAAATTCATCTGATGTGATAACCTCTTCTTCTACACCGCCAAAATTCAGCTTTGCCATTTTTCATTCCCCCAAGAATTATGGTGTTAATAAAAAGTTTTTTTGTGTCAGCCGGGAGCAGTTCCGTTGGTCCCTGCAATATCCCGGCCATAAATCCGAAGCACGAAATCCGAAATTCGAAACAATTCCGAATGATCCAATTTCAAATGTTCCAAACGATCCCGGAGTCACATGGGAAAATGTTTTAAAAACTTGAACTCCGATTCTTTCGAATTTCGATATTCGGATTTCGAATTTCATTTGTTGTTATCTGTTTTCCCGGGGCAGGGCCACACCGCCGGTGCGTGCGATTTCCCGGATGCCAAAAGGCTTGAACAGGTTCATAACCGCGTTGATTTTCTCTGTGTCCCCCTCGACCTTGACGGTAAAATGTTCAACCCCCACGTCCACCACTTGGCCGCGGAAAATGTCGGATATACGAAGGATTTCCGCGCGGTGCTCGGATCTGGCATTTACCTTGATCAGAGCCATTTCCCGCTGTACGTATTTCGTGCCCGTCAGATCGCTGACCTTGATGACGTTGACGAGCTTGTTGAGCTGTTTGTTGATCTGCTCGACAATCATCGGGCTGCCCTTGGTGACCATCGTAATGCGGGATATGGACGGATCCACGGTTTCGGCCACGCTCAGGCTTTCAATGTTATATCCCCGTCCGGAAAACAAGCCGGTAATCCGGGAGAGCACTCCCGGTTCATTGTCCACGAGAATGGAGAGCAAGTGTCTTTTTTCGGTCATGGTCAAATCCTTTTCAACCCGCGTTCACTGTTTGAGGCAAGCTGTTTTTAAACCAGCAGCATCTTCTTGATGGGCGCCCCTGCGGGCACCATGGGATAGACGCTTTCCTCGGGCTCCACGATAAAGTCCATGATTACCGGGCCCTCGCACTTGATTCCCTCGGCAAGCACCGCGGAAACCTCTTCGGGCTTGGAGGCGCGCAGGCCGGTGGCGCCGTAGGCCTCTGCAAGCTTGACAAAATCGGGTGTATGGACAAACTTGGTCGAGGCGTATCGGCGCTCATAAAACAGTTCCTGCCACTGGCGCACCATCCCCAGAAACCCGTTGTTTAAAATCACCACCTTGACCGGCAGCTTGTACTGCACCGCAGTGGCCAGTTCCTGAATGTTCATCTGGATACTGCCGTCGCCCGCGATATCCACCACCAGAATGCCGGGTGCGCCTGCCTGGGCGCCGATGGCCGCCGGCAGGCCGAATCCCATGGCCCCCAGGCCGCCGGAGGTGATAAAGTGCCCCGGTTCCTTTAAGTGATAGTACTGGGCCGCCCACATCTGGTTCTGCCCCACCTCGGTGGCAATGATCGCATCGCCCTTTGTGAGATCGTAAAGGGTCTCGATCACGTATTGCGGCTTGATCACGTCCCCCTGCTTATAGGCCAGCGGGGTGGTCTCTTTCCATTGTGCGATCTGATCCAGCCAGGGCCGGCGCTGATCGGCCACCCCGCTGAAATCTTCCTTGTCCAGAAGGCTGTTTAACTGGGAAAGCGAGATTTTGCAGTCCCCGACCACCGGCACGTGTACCGGGATGTTTTTCTGGATGGAGGTCGGGTCAATGTCGATCTGCACGATTTTGGCATGCGGGGCGAACTCGTCGATTTTGCCGGTTACCCGGTCGTCAAAGCGCACGCCCGCGGAAATGAGCAGATCGCATTCGGACACGGCCATGTTGGCCCGGAAAGTACCGTGCATGCCGAGCATGCCGAGCCACAGCGAATCCGTGCCCGGAAATCCGCCAAGGCCCATCAGCGAACTGGTCACCGGGATCTGCGCCTTGCGGGCCAGCTCGGTCAATTCATTGTGCGCATGAGACAGGCTTACCCCGCCGCCGGAGAAGATCACGGGTTTTTTCGCCTTTTGGATCAAGTCCGCCACCTTGTTTAACTGCTTGATGTTGGGCTTGTAGGTGGGATTGTAGGACTTAAGATTGACCTCGCCGGGCACCTTGAACTGCGCGGTCGCGTTGATTACATCCTTTGGCAGGTCCACCAGTACCGGCCCGGGCCGGCCCGAGCGGGCGATATGGAATGCCTCCTTGATAGTCCGGGCCAGGTGGCGCACATCCTTGACCAGGTAGTTGTGCTTGGTGCAGGGACGGGTAATGCCCACGATATCGACTTCCTGGAACGCATCGTTTCCGATCAGCGCGGTGGGCACCTGCCCGGTGAACACCACCACGGGGATCGAGTCCATGTAGGCCGAGGCAATCCCGGTGACCGTGTTGGTGGCGCCCGGGCCCGAGGTTACCAGGCACACGCCAACCTTGCCGCTGGCCCGGGCATATCCGTCTGCGGCATGGATGGCCCCTTGTTCGTGGCGCACCAGGATATGATTGATATCTTCGGCTTCCATGAGCGCGTCGTAAATGTCGATCACCGCTCCGCCCGGATAGCCGAAGACCGTGTCCACGCCTTCCTCCTGCAGCATCTTCAA
>JBKHJS010000211.1:0-3401 GCA_046537995.1 Desulfobacterales bacterium | reverse complement strand
GTTTATGGAAACAGCCGATTTGATCGCGGCGGCCCGAGGGAGCCATCCGGCCGACTTGTTGATCACCGATGCCCGGATCGTCAACGTGTTTTCCGGCGAGATCCGGCAGGACCACATCGCGGTGAAAAACGGGTTTATTGCCGGTATCGGGGACTATTCGGCCGAAAAGACCGTTTCGGTTGCCGGCAGGTACGTGGCCCCGGGCTTTATCGATGCCCACGTGCATATTGAAAGCGCCATGACAAGCGTTTCGGAATTCGTGCGCGGCGTGCTGCCCCACGGCACAACCACCGTGGTGGCCGATCCCCACGAAATCGCCAATGTGCTGGGTACCGACGGTATTGCCTACATGCTGGCAGCCGCGGAAAAACAGCCCATGAATATATTTTTTACCCTGCCTTCGTGCGTGCCTGCCACAAGCATGGAAACCGCGGGTGCGGTGCTCGATGCCGGGACCCTGATGCCGCTTTTATCCCAGGAGCGGATCGTGGCGCTTGGGGAAATGATGGATTTTCCGGGCGTAATTCAAGGCGATCCCGCGATCCTGGAGAAGATCGAAGCCGCGGCCGCCCATCACAAGCCGGTGGACGGGCATGCGCCCGGGCTTTCGGGAAAGGACCTGTCCGCCTACCTGGCCGCCGGCATTGCAAGTGACCATGAGTGCATATCTGCCAGCGAGGCCATGGAAAAACTGAGATCCGGCATGCACATCATGATCCGGGAAGGCACCGGCGCCCGGAATTTGGCGGATCTGCTCGGTATTATCAATGAACAGACCGCCGGCCGGATCATGTGGTGTACAGACGACCGCCATGCCCACGATATCCTCCGGTACGGGCACATGGACGACATTCTGCGCAAGGCCGCAGCCGGCGGGATCGATCCGGTTGCCGCCATCCGGATGGCAACTTTGAATCCGGCCTCGTATTTCAACCTGTCCCGGCTGGGGGCCATTGCTCCGGGGCACCGGGCGGACCTGGCGGTCATGGCCGATCTGGAGCGGTTTGAAGTTGAAACCGTATACTGTGCCGGCCGGATCGCCGCGCAAAACGGCCAGGCAGATGACGCGATGATTGAAGCCGGACCCGGCCCGGGCCCGGAGTCCATTCATGTGCTGCGCAACGCCCTGGATTTCCGGGTGGCGGCGCAAGGCAGCAGGATCCGCGTGATCTCGGTTGCTGACGGGCAGATCGTGACCGGGCACGAGGTCTTGGCCGCGCGCATCGAGCAGGGTGCGGCCGTCTCAGATATTCAACGCGATATTGTCAAGCTGGCGGTGGTGGAACGCCACAGGGCCACGGGAAATATCGGCATCGGGTTTGCCGCCGGGCTCGGCCTGCAATCCGGGGCCATGGCCGGCAGCGTGGCTCACGATTCGCATCATATCATTGCCGCCGGTCCGGACGACAAAGACCTGAAAGCCGCGGTGGAGGCGGTCATTGACATGGGCGGCGGCCTGGCCGTGGTGCAAAACCGCCAGGTGACAGCTTTTCTGCCCCTTCCCATTGCCGGGCTGATGTCAGAGCTGCCCATGCGGGATGTGGCCGAAAAAACCGCCGAGGTCAACAGCGCTGCAGCGGGGCTGGGATCCGGGCTTTCAGATCCGTTCATGACCCTTTCCTTTCTGGCCCTTCCCGTGATCCCGGAACTCAAGCTCACGGACCGGGGGCTTTTTGACGTGGAGCGGTTTGAACATGTGCCCTTATTTGCCGAATAGGCAGGCCCTGATGAAACTGCTTTTCAGGCAAAATTCGAATTTCGAAATCCGAAATCCGAAGCAAATTCGAAATTTGAATGACAAAAAAATTAAAACACCCCGGGCTTACAACCCTGGGCCGCTAAAAAAACCATGAAAACAATAGAATCGGGGTGTTCGCGGTGGTAAAAATGTAAGCACTCATTTAGCCCTCGGGATGCATGGTCCGGATCATATGATTCTGCACGTGGACATGGATGCGTTTTTTGCTTCCGTGGAGAAACTGGACAACCCGGAGCTGGCTGACAAGTGCGTGATCGTGGGCGGGGTCTCGGATCGCGGGGTGGTTTCCGCGGCAAGTTACGAGGCCCGAAAATTCGGCGTGCGATCGGCCATGCCCATGTACCGGGCCCGCCAGCTGTGTCCACACGGGGTGTTTGTCGCGCCCCGGGGATGGCGCTACAAGGAAATCTCCCGGGTGGTCATGGGCATCCTGCACGGATTTTCCCCGCTGGTGGAGCCGGTTTCCATTGACGAGGCGTATGTGGATATTTCCGGTTGCGAAAACCTTTTCGGCGGCCCGGAGGCCATCGGGCGGCAGCTCAAGGAGAAAATCCGGTCCCGTACCGGCCTGAGCTGCTCTGTTGGTATCGCGCCGGTGAGGTTTCTGGCCAAGATCGCATCAGACATGGACAAGCCGGACGGGCTGGTGGTGATTGCCCGGCAGCAGGTGTCGGATTTTCTCGAGGATTTGCCCGTAAAAAAGGTGCCGGGCGTGGGCCGGGTTTCAGGCGAGGTGCTTTCCCGGCTGGGCATCAAGACCCTGGGGGATGTGAGGAAATACGGGGAGGCCGGGCTGATAAGGCATTTGGGGAAATTCGGCACCCGGCTTGCCGAGCTGGCCCGGGGAATTGATCGTTCCGGGGTCAAGCCGGTACGGCCGGTCAAATCCGTAAGCTCGGAGAAAACCCTGGCGGAAGATACCCGGGACAAGGCGTATTTGAAAAAATATCTTCTGGAGCAGGCCGAAGATGTGGGCCGGCAGTTGCGGGGAAAAAATTTACGCGCCAGAACGGTTTTTATCAAGGTCAAGCATTCCGATTTTACCCAGGCAACCCGGCAGGCACCGATGGCGCGTCCAGCCCATTCCGCGGAATTCTTGTACCGGGCGGCTGCCGACCTGCTCGATGCCTACAGCCTGGATCGGCCGGCGCGCCTGGTTGGACTGGGCGCCGCGGAATTAATCGATGCGCAGACCCCGGTGCAGCAGACGCTCTTTGGCGAATCTTCTGATGGCCTTGAAAAATGGGAGAAGATCGACTCCGCGCTGGACGCCATCCGGGAAAGATTCGGCAGGGGCGGCATCAGGCGGGCGGCAAGCAGGGAAGAAAATGATTGACCGTTGGCTGAACCACGAAGCCCGCGAAGGAGAAAAAATAAGCGGGATTTCTTCTTCGTGATATGCCGCAAGCGCGTCGAGTTACTGTTGATCTAATCCTTGTGCAGATGTCCCTTCAAAATCCGCTTAAACCGCTGGGAGCTTTTCTGGTAAATGCGCCTGAAATCGATGCGAAGCATCTCCCGGCCGATAATGCGCACCGGCGTGCGGCTGTCGCAAACAATCCGCACCCGCGATTTGAGCTGGTCGCAAAGCGCTTTCCAGGTTTTTTCGCTTTTGACGTATACGGTGTAGGCCTCGCTTGCC
>JBKHJS010000210.1:0-3413 GCA_046537995.1 Desulfobacterales bacterium | reverse complement strand
CCCTTGTTTTCCTGGCCCAGCAGGGTGCCGATGCAGTTGCCCCTGCCGCCCAGGGTCAGGGTGCAGGTGGAGTTTCCGTGAAGACCCATTTTTTCCTCAATGCCGGTGCAGACCACATCGTTGAATTCGCCCAGGGTGCCGTCTTCATTGACCCGGTACTTGGGCACCAGAAACAGGGAGATGCCCGGGGTCCCGGCGGGCGCGCCCTCGATGCGGGCAAGCACCGGGTGGACGATGTTTTCCACCATGTCCTGCTCGCCGCCGGAAATAAAGATCTTGGTCCCCGAGATATTGTATGTGCCGTCTTCATTGCGTGTGGCCACGCTCTGCAGCGCTCCCACGTCGGAGCCCGCCTCGGGCTCGGTCAGCAGCATGGTGCCGGACCACTTGCCGGAGTAAAGCTTTTCCAGGTAGTATTTTTTCTGTTCTTCCGTGCCCAGGGTCTTGACCAGGTTGGCCGCACCGTGGGACAGGCCGTGATAAAGCATGAATGCCGGATTTGCGCCGTAGAAGTATTCTTCTGCCGCCAGGGCCAGGGTCTTTGGCATGCCCTGGCCGCCCCATTCCGGGTCGTCGATCATGGCCAGCCATTCGCCGTCCTTGTAAAGCTCGTTGACCCGGTGGAAGGATTCCGGCACGCGGACCGTGCCGTCTTTTTCCAGGGTGCAGCCCACCCGGTCGCTTTCCTGCTGGGTGGGTAAAATCGCCTTTACGGCCAGGTTCCGCGCCTCTGAGACCACCATGTCCACGGTCTTCTTGTTGAATTCGGCAAATTTTTCGTGCCGGGCCAGGTCCGTGACCTTCATCTGCTCGTGCAGAACAAAATCCACGTCCCTTCGGTCTGCAATCAATTGTGCCATAGTACGGTTTTCTCCTTTTTATCTCCCCCGGCGCGCCGGGGCGGGTCTGAAATATTGCAAAAGAACATCACATCCGAAAAAAAACAGCATTAGAGGAAACAATGCATAAAGTCAAGCGCAGAGGCATCCGCACTGCCGAAGGTCCTGCATATCCGGCCGCAGCCGGCGGCTCCGTGGTTTTTATGGTTGATTGATTGCGAAAAATGATTATAATAAAGCCATAATCCAGATTCTGCCTTTGATATCAAAACATTACCTCATTTCTGCATGACCCGGTATTTTCGGTAAGCTCGAACTCCGACAATATAAAAGGAGGTGAAAAATGGACAAAAAGGTCACGTTAAGCGTAATCAAGGCTGATGTGGGCGGACTTGTAGGTCATTCTTCCATTCACCAGGATTTGATCGACGAGGCGAAAAAGGGTCTCGACGGTGCCATGCACCAGGAAAAGATCGTGGATTACCATGTCACCGCGTGCGGCGACGACCTGGAACTGATCATGACGCACCGGCAGGGAACAGACAACAAGGAAATCCATCAACTGGCCTGGGACATTTTCTGGGCGTGTGCGGAGACCGCCAGAAAGCTCGGGCTTTACGGCGCCGGGCAGGACCTGTTAAGCGATGCCTTTGCCAATACCATCCGCGGCATGGGCCCCGGCCTGGCGGAGATGGAATTCGAGGAACGCAAGTCCGAGCCGGTTATCGTGTTCATGGCGGACAAAACATCTGCCGGCGCATGGAACCTTCCGCTTTACAAGGCCTATGCCGATCCGTTCAACACCGCGGGGCTGGTGATCTCCCCGAGCCTGCACGACGGGTTCAAGTTCGAGGTTCACGATGTCAAGGGGCATAAACGCATCTTTTTTAACGCGCCCGAGGAGATCTATGATCTGCTGGTTTTTATCGGCGCGCCCAGCCAGTACATGGTCAAATCGGTCTATACCAAGGACGGCGAAATTGCGGCAGCCACATCCACCGAGCGGCTGGCGCTGACCGCGGGAAAGTACGTGGGCAAGGACGATCCCGTGTACATCACCCGCTGCCAGGGTGATTTTCCGGCCGTCGGCGAGTTGCTGGAACCGTTTACCCGGGCGCAGCTGGTCGAGGGCTGGATGCGGGGTTCGCACACCGGCCCGCTGATGCCGGTGGCCGAGCGCGATGCCAATCCTTCCCGGTTTGACGGACCGCCCCGGGTCACGGCCCTGGGCTTCCAGCTCACCGGCGGCAAGCTAATCGGTCCGCGGGACATGTTTGATGACCCGAGCTTTGACATTGCCAGGCAGGAGTGCAACCGCCTGGCCGATCACATGCGGCGCCACGGTCCGTTTGAACCCCACCGCCTGCCCATGGAGGAAATGGAATACACCACCATGCCCCAGGTGATGGAGCGCCTGGAAAGCCGCTGGGAGGATCTGCCCTAGGATCGCAGACCAGGGGATCTGAAATATTGCTGTTTACACAAATGCCGCAGGAGGTGCATTTCCTGCGGCATTTTTTTGAAAGCCCGGCTATGTGAGTTTTTTCAGCAGGTCCTGGAGCTCTTCGGCTTCATATTGCTCCTGGCGCAAGGTCAGATCCAGGTTGGACATCAGGCCCCCGTGCTTTTGGGCTTCCGGATCGGAGTGGATTTTCCGGTGCAGGGCAAGCGAGTCCTGTAAATCGTTGATGGCCTTGTCAATGGCGGCCTCAAACGATTTGCCGCTGTCGATGATGCCGGGGGTGAAATCCGGCTCGAGGCCGTTTTCCGCCACCTCCTCGGAGCTGTGGGCAAGTTGTTTCATCTTGGTCATGGAAAAATCCATCCGCTGCCAGGCCGCTTTTCCGTTGTCCTGGAACACCCAGGCGTCCCGAAGGGTCTGGAGCATCTGGCGGTATTTTGCAGCCACGCTTTCCTGCAGCATTTTGCGCAGTTCCTCGGGCAGCTCGTTTTCCTCTCCCGGCATGCCGGCGGCTTCCTCCTGGGAGAGCTTGTCGCGCATTTTCTGGAATTTTTCGGCATGCATCTCCGATTCCCAGGCTTCTCTTTGCAGCACCCGCTTGATGTGCGGATCCGTGACCCTTTCGGCTTCCTGTTCGTAATGGGGCACCAGGTTTTTCTCGTAGGCCACGTAGGACTTTAAAATGGTTGCGCGGTTGGTCGGGTCATAAGGGTATTCCGCAGGTTCCATGTCCGGCTCGCCGCCGAGCGCGCCGATGATCATGCCCAGCCAGTGCATGTGCCACATTTCCTCCCGGGCGCGGGAAAGGAGTTTTGCACCAATTGGAGTATCTTCGCCTTCCAGGTAACTGTGGATGAGATAACGCAGGATGGCTGCATGTTCGTCTGCCAGGTCCTTGTTCAGCATCTCGACAAGTTCATGTTTTTCCATTGTTTCGTCCTTTTTCTGAGATGGTTGGCAATAATACGGTGATCTTATTCGTATTGAAAGTAATCCCCGATTGGACGCGCCTCAACCCAAAAATACAGCGCCGCTGCGACAATGTCAAGGCAGTCCCGGTTTTGCGCCGGATAAAAATCCTTGCCCGATTCCGGTGAAATTAGTATGTCTCA
>JBKHJS010000043.1:0-14459 GCA_046537995.1 Desulfobacterales bacterium | reverse complement strand
ATTTTGGTAATTCGAAATTGTTTCGGATTTCAGATTTCTTGCTTCGAATTTGCTGAAGGCTACTTCTTGGCCGACCTGGCCGTTTCCGGCTTTTCCCCGGTGAGCTCCACGAGGGAGATCGGTGCGGAGTCCCCGTTGCGATATCCCATCTTCACCACCCGGGTATAGCCGCCGGCCACATCGCCAAAGCGCTGCGGGGCCTCTTCGAACAAACGGTGGACCACCGCCTTTTCCCGGACAATGGAAAGCGCCTGGCGGCGTGCGTGCAGGTCTCCCCTTTTGGCCAGGGTAATGACATGGTCGGCCCAGCGCCGCAGTTCCTTGGCCTTGGCATCCGTGGTCTTGATCCGGTCATGCTTTAACAGGGATGTCACCAGGTTTCTAAACATCGCCTTGCGGTGGCTGGCGGTACGGTTTAATTTCACTCCGGCTTTTCGGTGTCGCATGATCTATTCCTCTTTTGCCTCCGGGTCCTCTTCGGGTGGTACAAAGCCTTCAAGCTTCATTCCCAGAGAAAGTCCCATTTCTCCCAACAGTTCCTTGATCTCGTTTAAGGACTTTCTGCCGAAATTTTTCGTTTTCAGCATTTCGTTCTCGGTTTTCTGGACCAGTTGATAGATTTTTCGGATATTGGCATTTCTCAAGCAATTGGCGCTGCGCACGGAAAGCTCGAGTTCATCGACATCCAGATACAGGTTCGGGTTGAACTGGGGCGCGGATTCCTCTTCTGAATCCTCCGGCAGTGCGGGCTCTTGGTCCTCGTCAAAATTGATGAACGAATGCATCTGTTCCTTGAGGATCTTGGCCGCATATGCAATGGCATCCATGGGCCGAACAGATCCGTCTGTCCATATTTCCATTGTAAGCTTGTCATAGTCGGTGCGCTGGCCCACGCGGGCATTGCCGACCACATAATTGACCCTGTGGATCGGCGAAAAAATGGCATCAATGGGCAGCGTGCCGATCGGTGCCTCAGGGTCCCGGTGGGTTTCTGCCAGGGAATAGCTTTTGCCCGCCCTGACCGTCATGGTCATCTGCAGTTGCCCCTCGGAAGTAAGGGTGGCAATATGCTGCTCCGGGTTTAACACTTCAACCCGCCCGTTGCCGCTTACGATATCCCCGGCGGTAACGGTTCTCTCCCCTTCGGCCTCCAGGGAGATGGTCTTGGGTTCAGCATCGTCTGTTTTGACACGCACTTTCTTCAGGTTCAGGATGATCTCGGAAACATCCTCCAGAACCCCTGGGATCGTGCTGTACTCATGCATGACCCCCTCGATCTTGACCGAACCAATGGCCGCACCGTAAAGCGAAGAAAGGATAATCCGCCGAAGCGAGTTTCCGATGGTGATGCCATATCCCCTTTCCAGGGGTTCCCAGACAAATTTGCCGTACGTGGGCGTCTGGCGGTCGATCTGGACTTTGCCGGGCTTGATCATTTCCCGCCAATTCATATATGTCAGTTCGTTCAAGGGCATTTTCACTCTCCAAAGTATTTGATATCCATCAGCCTGTTTTTCCGGAAGGTCAGGACGAGTTATTTCGAGTAGAACTCAATAATCTGATTTTCCTGAATCGGCATGGTGATATCGTCGCGTACCGGCAGGGTCTTTACATTGCCTTTCATGCCCTCCTTGTCCAACTCCAGCCATTGCGGCATGCTGCGTCGAACAACCGCTTCCATGGCTTCGCTGATCGCGGCAATATTCTTGCTCTTTTCCCGCACTTCGATAACGTCGCCGGGGCTGACCTGGTAGGAAGGAATGTTGACCTTCCCGCCATTGACGAAGAAATGGTCGTGCTTGACCAATTGTCTTGCCTGAGCGCGGGAATTTGCAAATCCCAGACGGTATACCACATTGTCCAGACGTCGTTCCAGCATGACCAGCAGTCTGGTGCCGGTCACCCCTTTGCCCCTGTCCGCACGGTGGAAAAACAGCCGGAACTGCTTTTCGGACAATCCGTACATGCGTTTGACTTTCTGTTTTTCGCGCAGCTGAAGGCCGTAATCGGATACTTTCCCGCCCCGCCGCTGGCCGTGCTGTCCCGGCGGATAGCTGCGTCTGTCAAAGGCGCATTTATCCGAGTAGCAGCGATCGCCCTTGAAATATAATTTCAAGTTTTCCCGTCGGCATATCCGACATACAGATTCACGGTATCGTGACAATGCTTCCTCCCTTGAATATGGTATATGACTTGCTCAAAGACAAATGGTTCGGGTCCTGTTCTTGGCAGAACCCGGTACTTAGTTATTCGTTGGAAACAGGAAAACGAGCAAACGTCGCTCCAAACCGGATGCTCTTTTTTTCCCGGTTTCCGGGCTAGACCCTTCGCCGCTTGGGCGGCTTGCATCCGTTATGCGGCACAGGCGTGACATCCCGGATCATTGACACGTTGAGCCCGGTTGCCTGCAGGGCTTTAATGGCAGACTCCCTTCCCGGCCCGGGACCCTTGACATAGACCTCAACACTTTTCATGCCGTGTTCCATGGCCTTTTTGGCCGCATCTTCCGAGGCCTGCTGTGCGGCAAACGGTGTGCTTTTCCGGGATCCCTTAAAGCCGTTCTGGCCGGCACTCGACCAGGAAACCACATTGCCGCCCGGATCGCTGATGGAAATAATGGTGTTGTTAAAGGTAGATTGAATATGCACCACGCCGTTTGCAATATTCTTTTTGACTTTTTTCTTCGTGCGTACTGCTTTTCGTTTCGCCATGGGTATCCGCCCTTAAGTTCTTGATTTACTTTTTCTTTGCGCCGCCCTTTTTCTTGACTGCGGTCCGGCGCGGGCCTTTGCGCGTGCGCGCGTTGGTTGAAGTGCGCTGCCCCCGCACCGGCAGGCCTCTGCGGTGGCGCAGTCCCCTATAGCAACCCAGATCCATCAGGCGCTTGATATTCATGGAAACTTCGGTGCGCAGCTCGCCCTCGACCTTGTAATCATTGTCAATTACCCGGCGAATCTGATTGATATCGGCATCGGACAGGTCATCGGTGCTAATGTTCTCGTCAATGCCCAGCCGTGTTAAAATTTCCTGGGAAGTGGAATGACCGATGCCGTAAATATAGGTCAGGCCGATACGTATCCGCTTGTTTTTCGGTAAATCGACTCCTGCAATCCGTGCCAATGTAAGTGCCTCCTTGTTATCCCTGCCGCTGCTTGTGCCGGGGATTTGAGCAAATCACCCGCACCGTGCCCCTGCGATTGATGATTCTGCAGTTGCGGCATATTTTCTTCACCGATGCTCTGACTTTCATGATCGCACCTCGTATTTATCCGCTCTTACTTAAATGGTTTCGGCGACAGATCGCCGATATTACTTGCTCCTATAGGTAATCCGGCCCCGGGTCAGATCATAGGGGGACAGTTCGACCGTAACGTTATCCCCGGGCAGAATCTTGATAAAATGCATCCGCATCTTGCCTGAAAGATGCGCCAGAATCTGATGCTGATTTTCCAGTTCAACCTTGAACATCGCATTGGGCAGGGTTTCAACCACCTTGCCCTGAACCTTGATCGGTTCCTCTTTTGCCATCCAAATCCCCCGTCTGTGTTACCGTGTTTCCTGCTCCCGCAGCCGCGGATCCTCCATGTGCCTGCTACCCATAGGCGCTTCCGGATGCGTTACCGGCCCTTGCGCTTTGTCGGTCCCGCAGTCATGAAACCTTCATAGTTTCTTGTAATCAGATGGGATTCCACCTGCCGAACCGTGTCTATGGCAACACCCACCACGATGAGCAGGGCGGTGCCGCCGAAATAAAACGGTACGTTAAACTTTGTCATCAGAATCGAAGGCAGCACGCATACGGCTGAAACATAAGCCGCCCCGCCCAGGGTGATCCGGCTCAGCACCCGGTCGATATAGTCGGCTGTGCGCTTGCCCGGCCGGATTCCCGGGATGTAGCCGCCGTATTTCTTCATGTTATCGGCCACGTCTTCCGGGTTGAAAACAATGGCGGTGTAAAAATAGCAGAAAAACACAATCAGGCCCACAAAAGCAAGCTCATATATAAGCGAGCCCGGGGCAAGTGCGCTGGTTATATACTGCATCCACCACACGTCTTCAAATAAACCGGTGATGGTGGACGGAAACATGATCAGCGACGATGCAAAAATCGGCGGGATCACGCCTGCCGTATTGACCTTCAGCGGCAGGTGCGTGCTCTGGCCGCCGTACATGCGCCGACCGACCACGCGCTTGGCGTATTGTACCGGTATTCGCCGCTGGCCCTGTTCCATGAAAATAATAAATGCCAGTACGCCCAGCATCAGAGCACCCAGCAGAATCACAAAGAAAATGCCCATTTCGCCGGTGGTCATCATTCTGAACGTATTGCCGATGGCATTGGGCATCCGTGCCACGATCCCGGCAAATATGATCAGGGATATGCCGTTTCCAATCCCCCGCTCGCTGATCTGCTCACCGAGCCACATGATAAAAGCCGTTCCTGCGGTAAGCGTAATCATGGTCATCAAGCGGAATGACCAGCCCGGCATGATCACGATCGCGGCGCCGTTTGGAGATTCCATGTTCTCCAGACCGATGCTGATGCCAAATCCCTGGATAAGGCTCAACAGGATCGTGCCGTACCGGGTATACTGCGTGATCTTCTTCTTGCCCTGTTCGCCCTCCTTTGAAAGGCGATCCAGAGTCGGTATAACGACCCGGAGCAACTGAAGAATAATCGAAGCACTTATGTAGGGCATGATTCCGAGGGCGAAAACAGAGAGCCGCTCCAGTGCTCCGCCGGAAAACATGTCAAAAATGCCGAATATCGTGTTCTGGTGCTGGGCAAAAAATGCGGCCAGGGCATCCCCGTCAACGCCTGGCGTAGGGATATGCACACCTACGCGATATACTGTCAGCAGTGCCAGCGTGATCAGAATCCGTCGCTTGAGCTCCGGGATCTTGAAAATATTCCGGACACCCGCATCAGATACGGCCATGATTTATTTCACCTCTACCTTGCCACCGGCGGCCTCGACCTTTTGCCTGGCGCTGTTGCTGATGGCGGCAACCTGAACATTGACCGCAACGCTGATCTCTCCCTGCCCCAGCAGTTTGACCGGGCTGTGCCTTTTCTTAATGAGCCCGGCGGCAACCATGGCCTCGCTGTCAACCCGTGCGCCGGACTCAAACCGGTTCAGGTCGCGGATGTTCACGATGGCATAATCCGTTTTAAACACATTGTAAAACCCCCGCTTGGGCAGCCGGCGCTGAAGCGGCATCTGCCCGCCTTCAAAGCCGGGACGTGTGCCGCTGCCCGAACGGCTGTGATAGCCCTTGGTACCCCTGCCCGCAGTCTTGCCCTGTCCGGAAGCCACACCGCGGCCCAGACGTTTCCGGGATTTGTTGACCTTTTTTTCCGGGGTAAGTTCATGCAGCCTCATGGTTGACTTCCTCCACGCGAACCAGATGCGAAACCTTGTCGGCCATGCCGCGATTGACCGGGGTATCCTTTAATTCAACCGTCTTGTTTATTTTGGTCAGGCCCATTGCCGTCAAAACCTTGCGATGCTTGGGCGGACGGCCATGATAGCTCCGAACAAGTGTGATCTTCAATGCGTCGGCCATTTGCACACATTCCTTATGTAGTAAGTTCTTCTGCCTTGATGCCCCGTTTGTGGGCAACCTGCTCCCGGCTCTGCAGTTGGGCAAGCCCGTCAATGGTGGCCCTGACAACATTATGCGGGTTGTTGGTGCCGATACACTTGGTCAGGACGTTGTGTATGCCGACAGCTTCGATAACCGCCCGAACCGCACCGCCGGCGATAACACCGGTACCCTTGGCGGCCGGCTTCATAAACACCGACCCGGCACCGAATCGGCCGTGGACCTGGTACGGTATCGTGCCATCGAGCAGGGGTACTTCGATCATGGCCTTTTTGGCTCTTTCCACCCCTTTGCGGATGGCTTCGGGCACTTCATGGGCCTTGCCCAGACCGAATCCGACCTTTCCCTGGCCGTCGCCAACCACAACCACCGCACTGAAACTAAAGCGCCGGCCGCCCTTGACCACCTTGGCCACGCGGCTGATGTGCACGACCTTGTCTATAAACAGGTTTTCGTCTGTTTCCTTCTTGAGCAAGGGATCGCCTCCTTATATCCGTTTAAAAATCCAACCCGTTTTCCCGTGCGCTTTCGGACACGGCTTTGACCCTACCGTGATACTGATAGCCGTTTCTATCAAAAACCACGGTGGTAACGCCTTTGTTTGCGGCCCGCTGGGCAATTCGCTTTCCGATTTCACTGGCCGCGGACTTCTTGTTTTCAAAATCACTGCGATCCCGGAGTTCCTTTTCCATGGTGGAAGCCGCCGCCAGGGTCTGGCCCTGCTGATCGTCAATAACCTGTGCATATATGTGCCTGGCGCTGCGAAAAACCGTAAGCCGGGGCCGCTCTGCGGTGCCCTGGACTTTTTTGCGTATTCGTTTTTTCCGCTTGATGCGCATGGCCTGTCGTCTTTGTGCAGAACCCATGATTATCAACCCCTAAAAATAGTTTACCCGATAAAAAAGGTGCATTGAACTTTTATAAATCCGAAATCCGAATATCGACATTCGAAACAAACCCGAAATCCGAATTTTTCAAACCCCGGACTTAAACTTTGATCCCTGTTTAAACCTTTTGGATTTTGCTTGCTCGCTATAGCTTATCCCTAACGGGATGCTTCGCCTGGTTTCGGATTTCGAATTTCGTGCTTCTTAAATTCCGCAAAATAACTTGTTATTTTGCGGTTTTGCCTGCCTTGCGCTGAACCAGTTCCTCGGCGTATTTCACGCCTTTTCCCTTGTAGGGCTCCGGCGGACGCATCTGCCGGATGGAAGAGGCCGCAAAGCCCAGCCGCTCCTTGTCAATCCCGGACAGCCGGATGCTTCCCCTGTCAACTGCAGCGTGAACGCCCTCGGGCAGCTCGAAATAAATGGGATGGGAATACCCCAGATGCAGCTCAATGCTGTTTCCCTTGAGTTCGGCCCGGTACCCGATGCCGTTTATTTCCAGCACACGCTCAAATCCACTGGAAACCCCCGTGACCATGTTGGCGACCTGGGCCCGGGTGGTGCCCCACAATGCCTTGGTTTTCTTGTCATTGCGATGCACCGTGACCAGCAACTGGGACTCGCCGATCTCCAGGTTCACATCCGGGTGAATGCTCCGGGTGAGCGTGCCCTTGGGCCCCTCCACGGTCAGCACGCCCTGATCATATGTAATTTTCGTTTTTTCCGGTACGGATATCGGTTTTTTGCCCACGCGAGACATTTTTTGCTCCTTAGACTACCAGATATTGCAGAGGACTTCGCCGCCGATGTTTTCTTTTTTCGCCTGAACATCGGTCATCAAGCCTTTCGAAGTAGAAAGTACGGCAACGCCCAGCCCGTTTAACACCGGCTGAATCTCACTGCTCTGGGCATATACGCGCCGACTCGGCTTGCTCACCCTTTCCAGGCCATAGATTACGTGCTTCTCATTGGCGTCATACTTCAAAAAGACTCTCAGCATCCCCTGCTTGTTGTTCTTGATAAACTTGTAATTCCGGATGTAGCCTTCCCGTTTCATCACATCGGCAAGCGCGACCTTGACCCGGGCACCCGGGATATCTACGCTCTTGTGTTTTGCCTGTCCGGCGTTTCGGATGCGGGTCAGCATATCCGCAAGTGGATCACTCAACATGGCCTACTCCGTTATGTAGAAAAAAATGGTAAAAGAAAACAACGCGTTCGTTTCTTTTTTTAAAAACCGGTGCTTGCGACTACCAGCTCGACTTCTGCACGCCGGGCAGCAAACCCTCGGAAGCCATATTCCGAAAACAGATCCGGCAAATGCCGAACTTGCGCATAAAGGCCCTGGGCCGACCGCAGATCGGACATCGATTATGTGCCCGTACCTTGAACTTGGGTTTCTTCATTGCCTTCTCGCGAAGCGCTTTTCTTGCCAAAACCGATTCCTCCTTATCCGTCCGGATCCCTGCGGGATCCGTGTCTACCCGCCTGCATGACAAACCACGATTAGTTCCGGAAAGGCATCCCCAGCAATCTCAGCAATTCCTTGCCTTCCGGGTTGCTTTCTGCAGTGGTTACAATGGTGATGTTCATTCCCTTCACCGAGTCAACCTGGTCGTATTCTACTTCGGGAAAGATGATCTGTTCTTTTACTCCGAGGGTGTAATTTCCGAACCCGTCAAAAGCCTTTCCAGACACGCCCCGAAAATCGCGCACCCGCGGCAGGGCCACGTTAACCAACTTCTCGTAAAAATCGTACATCCGCTTGCGCCGCAGCGTGACCATGCATCCGATGGGCATACCCTCGCGAACCTTGAATGCGGCCACGGATTTCTTTGCACGCGTAACCACGGGCGCCTGGCCGGTGATGGTCTTGAGTTCGGCCTGCGCCGAATCCAGGACCTTGATGTTCTGGATGGCCTCTCCCAGCCCCATGTTGATCACGATCTTATCGAGCCGGGGCACCTGGTGCATGTTTTTGTATTCAAAGGCTTCCCGCAGTTGGGTGACCACTTGGCTATCATAATATTCTTTCAGTGACATGAATATCCTCCGGTTTGATCTGCTTATCCGTCTAGTAGTTCTTTACATTTTCCGCAGATCCGCACCTTTTTGCCATCTTCCAGGCGCATGGCCTTGATCCGGGTCGGCTGGGCGCATTTGCTGCACATCACCATCAGATTGGATGCATGCAGCGGCGCCTCGCCTTCAATGATTCCGCCCTGCCGGGTCTGGGGGCCGGGTTTCTGATGCTTTTTCACGTAATTGACGTTCTCCACCAGCACCCGGTTGCGCTTGCGATCCACGCTGAGCACCTTCCGGATCTTACCGCGATCCTTTCCTGCAAGAACCTTGACCTTGTCGTCTTTTTTGATGCGACACTTGACTTTTTCCATGAGCCGTTACCCTCTGGGGCCAGATTTTTCTCGTATACGAATATTTAAAGGACTTCCGGGGCCAGGGAAATGATTTTCATGAACCGATGAGCCCGCAGCTCCCGGGCCACCGGCCCGAATATGCGCGTGCCGATCGGTTCCCGGTGCTGATTGATCAGCACCGCCGAGTTATCATCAAACCGGATATAAGACCCGTCCAACCGCCGGATTTCTTTTCGGGTCCTTACAACCACTGCCTTTACCACGTCGCCCTTCTTGACTTTGGAATTCGGGATGGCCTCCTTGACAGAGACCACGATTATATCGCCGATACTGGCATAACGGCGCCGGCTTCCGCCAAGCACCTTGATGCAGTAAACTTCCTTGGCCCCTGAATTATCAGCAACAGACAACCTCGTTTCCGCCTGTATCATTTTTCATATCCTCTGTGATCAAACCGCTTTTTCGATGATCCGGCTAACCCGCCAGCGCTTTCGCTTACTCAGCGGCCTGGACTCTGTGATCAACACCTGGTCACCGATACCGCAGGTATTCTGCTCATCATGGGCGGCAAAGTTGGCCCGGCGCCGAACAAATTTCTGATAAACCGAATGGCTTACAAGCCGCTCAACCCGGACCGTGACGGTTTTGTCCATTTTATTGCTCAAAACCGTACCCACCAGCTGTCTTCTTTTTCCCCGTTGTTCATTCATTGGCAATCCGTCACCGCTTTCAGATGTTTAAAGCTGTTCCCTTTTAATAGTCTTGACACGGGCGATATCCTTTTTGACCTGGCCGATCCGCTTGGGATTTTCAAGCTGACCGGTTTTATGCTGAAACCGCAGGTTAAAATAGGTCTGCACCAGCTCATTTAACTTGCTGTCCAATTCCTCGGGACGCATTCCGCGAAGTTCCCTGCCATTCATTATACCTGACTCCTTTCAACAACCTTGGTTTTCACAGGCAGTTTGTACGAAGCCAGACGAAGCGCGTCATAAGCCAGCTCGCGGGAAACCCCCTCCATCTCATACAGGATGCGTCCGGGCTTGACAACCGCGACCCAGCTCTCGGGCGCGCCCTTGCCTTTTCCCATGCGCACCTCGGCCGGCTTCTTTGTAATCGGCTTGTCGGGAAAAATCCGGATCCACATCTTGCCCCCGCGTTTGACCCGACGGGTCATCGCGATACGGGCAGCCTCGATCTGGCGCGATGAAATCCATCCGCATTCCACTGCCTGCAGGCCGTAGTCTCCGAAATTGAGTTTCGTGCCCCGCTTGGCCTTGCCCTTCATCCGGCCTTTTTGCTGTTTTCTGTACTTGACCTTCTTGGGAGTCAGCATCTTTTCTACTCCTATTGATTACTGCCGTTGTTCCGGCATCTGCTCATCCTGGAGGATCTCGCCCTTGAATATGTAAACCTTCACACCGATTGTGCCGTAGGTGGTTTCGGCCACGGCAAGGCCGTAATCAATATCGGCCCGCAGTGTATGCAGCGGAATCCGGCCTTCCTTATACCATTCGATCCGCGCCATTTCCGCGCCACCCAGCCGGCCGGAACAGATGATCTTGATCCCCTTGGCACCAAAGCGCATGGCCGAAGACACGCATCGCTTCATTGCGCGGCGGAAAGCCACCCGTCGGACCAGCTGATTGGCCACGTTCTCGGCTACCAGTTGGGCATCTAACTCGGGCTTGCGCACTTCCTGGATATCCACCATCACCTCGGCGGAGACCAGTTTTTCGAGCTCCTTTTTCAGCGCCTCAATCTCGGCCCCCTTCTTGCCGATGACAATACCGGGGCGGGAGGCAAAGATCCGGAGCTTGATCCGCTTGGAGGAACGCTCAATTTCAATCCGGGAGATACCCGCATGATAGAGCTTTTTCTTTAAGAAACGGCGGATCTTGTGATCCTCGTACACATAGTTGGCGTAACCCTTGCTCGCATACCACCGGGAACTCCAGGTGCGATTGATTCCCAGCCGCATGCTTATGGGATTGACTTTCTGACCCAAACCACCTACCTCCTTTTTATGCGCTGCCTTCGCCGACGATGACGGTTATGTGACTGGTTCGCTTTAAAATCCGGGTTGCCCGGCCCCGGGCACGGGGGCGGAACCGCTTGAGCATGGGGCCCTCGTTGACGATGATGTTTTTAATCACCAGGGCGTCCACATCGAGTTCCGCATTATGGTCCGCATTGGCCACTGCCGAGCGCACGATCTTTTCAAGCATCCCGGCGGCCTTCTGCGGCATGAACTTGAGCACGTTGAGCCCGGATTCCACCGGCTTGCCCTTCACAGTCCCGGCAATTTTACGCACCTTCTGAGGCGATATGCGCATATATTTTCCTGACGCCTTCACATCCATATCCGCATCCTCAATCTATTTCTTCATTCTGGTTTTCTTGTCGCCGGCATGCCCGTAAAACGTCCGGGGCGAGGAAAACTCGCCGAGCTTGTGGCCGACCATGTTTTCCGTGATAAATACCGGGATGAACTTTTTCCCGTTGTGCACTGCCAGGGTCAGCCCCACCATTTCCGGAATCACGGTTGAACGCCTGGACCAGGTCTTGATGACTTTTGCGCTGCGGGCCTCCTGTGAAGAAACCACCTTGTCGTACAATTGGGGCTCTACATACGGGCCTTTTTTTAACGAACGCGGCATAATCGCTCCTGATTTTTCACCCGACCTCGGTACTTTTAATGGATACGGGGTTGTTTTTTTGCCTACTTACGCCGCTTGACAATCAACCGGCTGCTTTGCTTGCTCCGCTTGCGGGTACGCAGTCCCTTGGTGGGCTTTCCCCAGGGGGTACACGGATGCCGCCCCCCGGAAGAGCGGCCTTCACCGCCGCCCATGGGATGGTCCACCGGATTTTTCACCACGCCGCGCGAGTAAGGACGCTGACCCAGGTACCGCTTCCGGCCGGCCTTGCCCAGGGAAATATTGGAATGGTCCGAATTGCCGAGCTGGCCCACTGTAGCCCGATTGGCCACCAGCACCATCCGGACCTCTCCGGAGGGCAGCTTGATGGTCGCATACCGCCCTTCCTTGGCCATCAACTGGGCAAACCCGCCGGCGCTTTTCACCAGTTGGCCGCCCCTGCCGGTTCGCAACTCCACGTTGTGGACATATGTTCCCAGCGGGATGTAGCTCAACGGCAGGCAGTTGCCCGGGCGAATCTCGGCCTCCGGGCCGGACATCACGTTCTGCCCGACTGTCAGGCGAACCGGGGCCAGAATGTAGCGCTTCTCCCCGTCTGCGTAATGCAGCAGTGCAATACGCGCCGAACGGTTGGGATCATATTCGATCGCAGCGACCTTTGCAGGAACCCCGTCCTTGTCGCGCTTGAAATCGATCACCCGGTAATAGCGCTTGGTACCCCCGCCCCGGTGGCGCGCCGTGATACGTCCGTTGGCATTTCTGCCGCCCGACTTCTTGATGGGTCTGAGCAGCGATTTTTCCGGCTCGGACTTGGTAATCTCCGAAAAAGTCGGGTATGTCTGGAATCGGCGTCCCTGGGATGTGGGTTTTACTTTTTTCGTCGCCATTTGCTCATCACCTTCGTTTATGCACCTTCAAAAAATTTGATCCGGCTTCCGGGCATCAGGGTCACGATTGCCTTTTTCCAGTCCTTGCGCTTGCCCAGGATTCGGCCCCGCCGCTTGAACTTGCCCTTGACGTGCATGGTCCGCACAGTTTTGACCCGCACGTCGAAAATTGATTCAACCGCCTTGCGGATCTGCACCCGGTTTGCCGTGGGCAGTACCTCAAATGTGACCTTGTTCTGCTCTTCCTTCTGGATATTGGTCTTTTCCGTATCAACCGGACCTATAATAATGTTGTAGTCATTCATGCTGCCAGCCTCCCCTCGATACCCTTGATCGACGGTTCCAGTAAAACCAGCGTTTTGTGGTTCAAAATATCGTAAACATTGAGCCCCTCTACCCGGAGCACCTTGGCACCGGGAATATTTCTGGAGGAAAGCTCCAGTTTCTCGTCAGCTTCGTTGATCACGATCAGCGGCTTTTCAAGGGACAAATTGCTCAGCACCGAAGCAACGGCCTTTGTCTTTACCTGATCAAGCGCAAATCCGTCAAGCACAATTATTTCGTTGTCCTGATATTTTGCCGACAGCGCCATTTTCAGCGCCAGACGCCGAACCTTCTTGGGCACCTTGTAGGAATAATCCCTGGGATCCGGACCAAAAGCCACGCCGCCGCCGCGAAGCAGGGGGGTCTTGATATTCCCGCGACGGGCCCGGCCGGTGCCTTTCTGGCGGAACATCTTGCTGCTGCTCCCTTTTACTTCCGAGCGATGCTTGACTTTTGCTGTTCCCCGGCGTCGATTGGCCAGCTGCATCCGCACGACTTCGTGCATGACGGTTTTCTTGACCTTGACGTTGAAGATATCCTCGACAAGCTCGACCTCTGAAACCGTTTCTCCCTGCGTATTTTTGACTTCCACGACAGCCATGGTCTCCCTCTTTGCATTGGATCCGGTACAAATCCCGCTTACCGGACATATCCGCCGGCATTGAACTGTTGAGCTACCCGGCGCTTTGCGAATTCTTGGCCCTGCTGATTTCCACGATTGCATTGACCGGGCCGGGCACTGCCCCCTTGACCAGGATCAGGTTCTGCTCGGGGCGAATGTCCACGACTTCCAGGTTCCGGATGGTTTGCCGCTCATTGCCGTATCTGCCGGGCATCTTCTTTCCCTTTGCAACCTTGGAGGGCCAGGCACTCTGACCGATTGCACCCGGTGCTCTGTAGTTGCGGCTCCCGTGGGTTTTGCGCCCCAGGTGAAAGCCGTGCCGCCGGGTCACCCCGGAGAAACCGCGTCCCTTGGTATTTCCGGCGATATTGATTTTATCGCCCACGGCAAACATCTCCAGGGTCAGCTGCTGGCCCGGTTCATATTCCTCGGGATTCTCCACTGTAAATTCCCGCAGCCGGGCAAATCCGGTTCCGCCGCTTTTCTCGAAATGTCCCTGCAGCGGCCGGGTCAGGCGGTGTTTCTTTTTCTCCGAAAAACCCAGCTGCAGCGCATTATAGCCGTCATTGGCCCTGGTCTTGATCTGGGTTACCGTACACGGGCCTGCCTGGATGACCGTCACCGGCAGGTATCGACCATCACCGGCGAAAAAGCCAGTCATTCCCAGTTTTTTTCCTAGTAATCCATTACTCATTTCCGTCACCCAGTGCTTTCCTAGAGTTTGATATCCACATCCACGCCCGGAGACAGGTCCAGCTTCATCAATGCATCCACGGTCTGCTGTGTGGGATCCTGAATATCGAGCAGCCGCTTGTGCGTCCGGACCTCGAACTGCTCTCTGGACTTTTTATTCACATGCGGGGAGCGCAGCACCGTGTACTTGTTGATCCGGGTCGGCAGCGGAATCGGCCCCACAACCCTAGCGCCCGTTTTTCTGGCTGTATCCACAATATCCCTGACGGATTGATCCAGCAGCCTGTGATCGTAGGCCCTTAACCGGATTCGGATTTTCGTATTTGTAATCATGACAATACCGTACCTATTCGATGATTTCACTGACAACGCCGGCGCCGACCGTGCGGCCGCCTTCGCGC
>JBKHJS010000042.1:0-14544 GCA_046537995.1 Desulfobacterales bacterium | reverse complement strand
GCACCATCGTGGCAGACCACCAGGGAAAAATCACGGCCGCGGACAACGAACCGCAAGGGGCAAAATTCATCGTTGAATTACCGGTGTGATAGAGTAAATTCGAAATCCGAATATCGAAATCCGAAACAAATTCGAAATTCAAATTACAAAAGTACCGAAACACAAAAATTGAACCGCCGTTTTTGTCATTTGGGAATTCAGATTTTTGACATTGCTTCGTATTTCGGATTTCGATATTCGGATTTGATTTGAAAGACTGTTTCCTGATTGGACAGCGTCTCATTAGACAATTAAAATAACCAAGGACCGGATGATATGTTTCCAACCATTCTGATCGTGGATGACGAGGAATCGATTTTAAAATCGCTCAGCGGAATTTTAATGGACGAGGGTTTTGAGATCCTGACGGCCACAAACGGGTATGAAGCGCTCAAATGCATCGAGGAGCAGGGTCCGGACCTGGTGCTGCTCGATATCTGGATGCCGGGGCTGGACGGCATTGAAACCTTAAAGGAGATCAAGGGCCAGCACCCGCATGTCCAGGTCATCATGATCACGGGCCACGGCACAATTGAAACGGCAGTGAGCGCCACGAAAATGGGCGCCTACGATTTTATTGAAAAGCCGCTTAACATCGACCGGGTCATCGTGGCCATTAACAATGCGCTGAACTTCCGCCGCCTGGAGGAGGAAAACCGGTTTCTGCGGAAAAAAACCATTGAGAAATACGCGATCACCGGCAACAGTCCGTCCACGCTTGAACTCAAGAAACAAATCGGCGTTGCCGCCCCCACAGATGCCTGGATCCTGATTACCGGCGAAAACGGCACCGGCAAGGAACTGGTGGCCCGAACCATTCACCAGCTTTCCGGCCGCTCGGAAAACCCGCTGGTGGATGTCAACTGCGCGGCCATCTCGGATGACACCCTGGAAAGCGAGCTACTGGGCCATGAAAAAGGGGCCTTCCCCGGGGCGACGAGCAAAAGGCACGGCAAATTCGAAATGGCGCACCAGGGGACCCTTTTTTTCGATGAAATCGGGGATATGGGATTAAACATCCAGGCCACCATTCTGCGGATCCTGGAGGAAGGCCAATTCCAGCGCATGGGCGGCAGCCGGATAATCCCGCTGGATGTGCGGGTGCTTGCCGCCACGAACAAGAACCTGAAAAAAGCCATCGACCAGGACCTGTTCCGGGAGGATTTGTATTACCGCTTAAACGTGGTCCCCATCCACGTCCCCCCGCTGCGGGAGCGCATTGAAGATATCCCGGAGCTGGTGGATGTCTTTTTGTCCAAAGTCGCGGAGGATAGCCGCACCGCGCCCAAGGAGATCACCCCGGAAGCCATTGCGGCTTTAAAGCAAAACAATTGGCCGGGCAACGTCCGGGAACTCAAAAACCTGATCGAGCGCCTGGATATCATGGTCGAGGGCGATACCATTGATGCCGGCGACATCCCGGTCCTGGATCAGGCCGAGCCGCGGGAAGAAGAAGACGATACGTATTCCCTGTTTGCATACGGCCGGTTAAAAGACGCGCAGCAGGCCTTTGAGGAGGCCTTTATCGCGCGCAAATTAAAAGACTGCGACTTTGATATATCCAAAACAGCTCAAAAAATCGGGGCGAACAAATCATACATCAAAAAGGTTCACCAGAAACTTTCACAAACCTGATCCGGCAGACCCATGCAGGTAATCGGCGGCAAATTCAAAGGCAGAAAACTCCTTGCCCTGCCGGGCCGTTCCATTCGGCCCACCTCGGGCAAGGTGCGCGAGGCGGTGTTTAACATCTGCGCAAGCATGGTTGCCGGCGCCCGGGTGGCAGACCTGTTTGCCGGCACCGGGGCCATGGGCATCGAGGCCTTAAGCCGTGGAGCCGCGCATGCGGTCTTTGTTGAATCCGACCGCAGGGCCGCGGATGTGATCCAAAAAAACCTGGCCGCCTGCCGGGCTGAAGACCGTGCCGCCGTCTTCTGCCGGAATCTGCTCGGCAATCCCGATTTTCTCCGGCAGCCCGGCCGGACCTTTGACCTGGTTTTCATGGACCCGCCCTACAACCGGGCCGCTGTGGCACCCGCGCTGGAAAATCTCGCCAAAAGCGGCGTTCTTGCACCCGGCGCGCTTGCGATCATAGAGCATGCCCCGGCTGAATCCCTCCTCCCGGAGTCCGGTCCGTTCGAAGTGTTTGACCAGCGAAAATACGGAAAAACCCTTGTGAGTTTTATGAAATATATGGTAGCAAGCAGTAAATCGGGAGATGAAGACGGCCTGCCGGCCTGAGGTCTGCCAAAACCGCCCAAAGACAGGAACGAGGTAATGGAAAAAATCGCAATCTACCCGGGATCCTTTGACCCAGTCACAAACGGGCACCTCGATATTATCAAGCGGGGTCTGAAAATATTTGACCGGATTATCATCACCATACTTGAAAATCCGGCCAAGCAGCTGCTCTTTACCGTAGAGGAACGCATGGAGCTGTTGGACCAGGCCCTTGCCCTTGAAGGCTTTGAAAATATCGAAATTGCCTCCTATGACGGACTCCTGGTGGATTATGCCCGGAAACGAAACGCCCATGCCATCCTGCGGGGCATGCGGGCTGTCTCGGATTTTGAATACGAGTTCCAGATGGCCCTGATGAACCGGCGGCTCAACCGCGAAATCCAGACCGTCTTCTTGATGACGGGCCTGCGCTGGATATTCACCAGTTCCTCGATTATCAAGGAAGCCGCCAAGTTCGGCGGCAATATCGAGAGCATGGTGCCGCCGGTGGTGCAGAAAAAGCTGGAGCAGAAATTTAACCAGTCCCTGGGAGACAACGGCCCGGGCTAGTCGGCCGGGGATGTGCGCGACAAGAGCCCCAAGCCGATGACAAGCACAAAACCCGCCGCCATCAGCAAAGCCGCAAATGCCGGCTCCGGCCAAAGGCTATCCGGCAGCACGTTTTTCTCCTGGATGACCATGAGCTTGCCATGAATCTCTTCGGTGACCGCCGGCTCCTTCCACGGCCAGATCTTGCGCATGGAACCGAGCATCAGCCCGGTCAAAAAGGCAAGAGCCGCGTTGTGATACCTGTCGAGAAGGAATTTCAATACCCTGGCAAATCCGGCCAACCCCACGGCGCACCCGGCTGCCAGCACTCCGAGAACCGCCATGTGCTCCGGCAAAAAAGGATTTTCCAGCACGGAAAGAATAAATTCGTATTTGCCCAGGATCAGCAGGATAAAGGCGCCGGAAAGCCCCGGCAGGATCATGGCACACACGGCCAGCATGCCGGATAAAAACACGAATGCGAGGGTTTCCGGGGTCCTGGCCGGCATCATGCCCACCACGAGATACGCGCCAACCACGCCGATGCAGAAGGCTGCCGCCGCGGCCACCGACCAGGTTTCCACCTTCCGGCCCACGGCCCAGATGGAAGCGGCAATCAGGCCGAAAAACAAGCTCCACGTCGGTACTGGATGGTGAGCGAGCAGATAGTTCATCAGGCGGGCCAGGCTGATCACGGCAAGCCCGATGCCGAAGAAAAGACACAGCAGAAAGCGCAGGTGCACCTCGGCTGCGGCACCCTTGATGTCCATGCGGAGCAGACGCCCGATCGCCCGCAGGTTGACCGACTTGACCGCTGCCAGAAGATTTTCGTATATGCCGGTAATCAGGGCGATGGTGCCGCCCGAAACCCCGGGCACCGTGTCTGCCGCCCCCATGCATGCGCCCTTGAGCGCCAGCAGCACAGCCGAGCGGGCTGAATCCGGGCCCGGGTTTGCCATGAAAGCCGATTTCCAGGAAATCTTACCAGATCCGCGGCTCAACTGTCTTTCCACCCATACTGGCCCACAAGCCGCACGAATCGGCATCCGCCCAGCTCGCTCTGGTGAATGCCCTGTTCGTCCCTGACAACCTTGGTCATTTTCTGGGAAAGCGACGATCCCACGGGAATCACCATCCGTCCGCCCATGGCCAGCTGGTCTATGAGGGGTTTGGGAATATCCGGGGCGCCCGCGGTAATCAGGATGGCGTCAAACGGGGCTTCCTCGCTCCACCCGATGGTGCCGTCGGAGTAGCGCGCGATAATATTGAAATAGCCGAGATTTTCAAATACCTTACGGGCGTTTTGATACAGGGTCCGGTTGCGCTCGATGGTATATACCCGGTGAGCGATTTCCGCGAGCACCGCGGCCTGGTACCCGGAGCCCGTGCCGATTTCAAGCACCCGGTCATCTTCGTCGATCTGAAGCGCCTCGGTCATCATGGCCACGATATAGGGCTGGGAGATGGTCTGCTGTTCGCCGATGGGAAGGGGATGATCATTGTAGGCCTGATCCATCAGGCCTTCGCTGACAAACAAGTGGCGGGGTACCCGTCTCATTGCGGCAAGGGTCTTCGGGTCGGTAACACCGCGGGCCTCGATCTGATTTTTGACCATTGCCTCTCGCTGGCGCTGGTATCTTCGGGAATCGCCTTCCATAATGAAAAAATGTGTATCAATTTCCCCCGGTTTGGTCAAGCACTTAAACCCGGAGGCCCACGGTGCGGGACACAAAAAAATCTTGCATTTTTGTAATCCGGCGCATATCTGGTACCTAAATTGAGCGATTTTCAAGTTTTCCGTAGATACAAGGAACGCTGAAATGAAATGGATCCGCACCCGCGTGACATACGAAGCACAGGACCCCGAGACCGCAGCCGCCATGATCGCGGACATATTCTATGACCTGGGCCTGGAGGGCGTGATCATGGAAGGCCCGGATACAAATGCCGATCCGGAGCTGGACTGGGCCCGGGATGCGCCGCCCGCCCCGGAGCAGCACGCAGTGGTCGGGTTCTTTCGCGACGATGAGCGGCTTTCACAAAACCGGTGGGAACTGGAACAAAGGCTGGGCGCGCTTTATGCCGAAAACAGGGCATGGTACCGGGTTTCCTGCAGCGACGTGGACGAGCAGGACTGGGCAGAATCCTGGAAGGCCCATTTCCACCCGGTAAAGATCTCGGAAAAAATCGTGGTCAAGCCCACCTGGCGGCAATACGTTCGGCAAAACCATGAAATGGTCATTGAACTGGACCCGGGCATGGCCTTTGGCACGGGCACCCACCCAACCACGGCCCTGTGCCTCCGGCTGGTGGAGCGCTACGTGCGGCCCGGTATCGCCTTTCTGGATATCGGCACGGGCTCGGGCATTTTGCTGATTGCCGCAGCCAAACTGGGGGCGGCCCGGGTTTTCGGCACGGACTGCGACCCCGTGGCCGTAAGCATTGCCGGGCAAAACCTGCGGTTAAACCAGATCAGCCCGGAATGTTTTTCCCTGGAATCCGGCAACCTGGTGGATCCGGTATCTGAAAAATTCGACCTGGCAGCAGCCAACATCCTCACCAGTACCATCGTCCCAATGATTCCCGAAATCCCGCACCTGCTGGAAAAAGGCGGCGTCTTCATCGCCTCGGGCATCACCGCGGAAAACAAGGACACGGTCACCGACGCGCTGGCCGAACACGGATTCGATATCCTGGAAGTGCTTGTCAAGGACGAATGGGCGGCAATTGCCGCGAAAAACCCTACGAATCCTTAATTGAGACCACCTCGGAAGCCGGCACCAGCCGAACCCGCTTTTTGAGCTCGGGCAGTTCCTCGGAAAGCACCCGGTAAGTGGCTGCATACGGATGACCGATACCCACGGCCCGGCCTTTTTCCCGGGCCAAGGACTCCAGGCGCTGCAGCTGCGACCGTATAAACCCGGGCTCCGGGACATGATCGAGAAACACGTCGCGCTCGGCAAACGGGACATGGAACAGGCGCGCCGAAGACCGGCTGAGGGTCTCTGGCGTGGTGCGGCTGTCGATAAAATAAAGCCCCCGCTTCTTTAGAATGGATAAGACCTGGTTCATGTGCGCCGAGTCCGTGGTCATCTTCGATCCCATGTGATTGTTGACCCCGTGGAGATGGGGCACGGCATCCAGGTTTTCCTTGAGTACGCGAAGGCGTTCATTTGCGGACATCTTCGAGAGCAGCGCCCCCGGGCCCGGGTCCACGCGCGGATATTGCCGCGGTTCCATGGGCTGATGCAGCATTACCTGGCATCCCCGTTGATGCGCCCGCTCGGCGATTTCCTGCAGATGCGGACTCTGCGGCAGAAGAGCATAGGTAAGGGGGCACTCCAGGGACAGGAATTTCTCCGCAATCTCTTTTTCATATCCCAGATCATCAATGATGATCGAAACCAGGGGCTTCTTTCCGGGTACTTCGGGGGGCGGCTCCGGTTCCGGGCGGGGTTCCGGCTCAGGCTCCTCCGGAAAAATCTCGTAATCCGGCTTGTACGCGGTTTTGTGCGGTTCGGGTGCGGTTTCTTCCACGACGGCCTGTTTCCGGGGCTCTTGCGCGGACTTCAAATACAGGTGGTAATACCCAGCTGACAGGGCAACTGCGGCCAGAACGCCCACAAACAGGACAATCTCCCATTTCAGGCCGAGCCGCCCCCGTCTTTGCCTGGAAGCGGCCTTTTTGCCGGATTTCGGCGAGCCCGACTTTCTGCTGCCCGAGCCGGCAGAACGCGATTTTTGCGGCGAAGAAGTCCGTTTTTTTTGCGGCGACGCCTTTTTCTGAGATGACGTTTTTTTTTGCGGCGCAGCCTTTTTTTGAGATGTCGACTTTTTTTGTGTTGCTGTCTTTCCGGCTGTTGCGCCGGTTTTGCCGGAATTGCGCTTTTTTCCGGAACCGCTTTTCTTTTCCCGGGTTTTGCTTTTCGAATCCGAACGCTTTTCTGCCATCCTAGTTGCTTTCTCTGCCGGCCTGGAAGATGTCGTATCCCTTCAGAATTTCATATGCCCGGTTGATCTGGGAGTCAAGCAGAAGCGCATCCGGCTCCTGGTCGCTGTGCTGGTAGAGGGCATCGCGCAGGCGCATGAGCTTTTCCGCGTCGGTCTGATCCTCATCGGCTGCATCCGGGGATTCCTGCTGCCCGCCGCCATCTTCCTCTTTTGTTTTTGTATCCTCCTGCTCTTTTAGATCTCCGGGCGGATTTTGCTCATTTGCCCCGGGCAAGTGGTCTTCCAGGTCCTGTTCCGTGATGCGCCGGGCATCCAGGCCGCCCTTGGTCTCATCGAGCAGCCGGCGCTTGACCACCAGGTCCGGCTCAATGCCTTCTGCCTGAATGGAATTTCCGTCCGGGGTATAATAGCGGGCCACGGTGTATTTCAGCCCGTAGCCGTCCCTGAGCGGCTTTACCGTCTGCACCGATCCCTTGCCGAATGACGTGGTGCCCAGTACCAGGGCACGGCCGTTGTCCTGCAGCGCCCCGGCCACGATCTCGGCGGCGCTGGCGCTTCCGCCGTTGATCAACACCACGATGGGGTATCCGGGCTCGCCGTTGTCTGCCGAGGCCTCGTAGGCGCTTTGCTCTTTTTCATTCCTGCCCCGGATGGAGACGATTTTGCCCTCTTTTAAAAACACGTCCGAGACCGAAACCGCCTGGGTGAGCAGGCCGCCCGGGTTGTCGCGCAGATCCAGTATCAGCCCCTTTAACGAATCATCCTTTTCCGCCAGGTCTGCCAGCGCCTTTCTGACCTCGTCGCCGGTGTTTTCCCGGAAGTTGGTAACCCACACATAGCCGTAGCCGGGCTTGAGCATCACGTGGCGCACGCTTTCCATGGGGATGACCTCCCGGACCAGGGTAAATTCCATGGTATCTGAGGCGCCTTCCCGCATCACCGTGATATCCACCTCGGTACCCGGATCGCCGCGCATCATTTTGACCGCCTCCCAAAGCATCATGTCCTTGGTGGACTTGCCGTCAACCCTGGTGATCACGTCATTGGCCTGCACGCCGGCCTTGTATGCCGGCGTGCCTTCAATGGGGGAAACCACGGTAAGCATGCCGTCGCTCTTGGTGATGACGATACCGATGCCGCCGAAGTCCCCCCGGGTTTCGTCCTGCAGTGCGTCAAAGGCTTCCGGCGGCATGAACGTGGAATGCGGATCCAGGCTCTCAACCATGCTGTTGATAGCCTTTTCGATCAATTCCCGGGTATCCACGGGCTCCACGTAGCTGTTTTCAAGCTCTTCGAGCACGTCGGAAAACAGCTTGAGCCCCTCATAGGTCTCGGTCTTGGACAAATCGCCGTAAACAGAAGAGGCCAGCATCACCCCGCAGGCCGCGATAATCACCAGGGCCAGTGCCCTGACAAATTTTCTTTGCATCCGTTTCATCATGACTCCTTTTACCCATGATCCAGCCATTGCAGCGGATCCACCGGATCGCCGCGATGGCGGATTTCAAAATAAAGGGCCGGGCCGGAAATCGAGCCCGTATCCCCCACAGTGGCAATCACCTGGCCGGATTCCACGGTGTCGCCCTTGCCGTTGAACAGATCTTCAACGTGGGCGTATACCGAGTGATAGCTGCCCCCGTGATCGACAATAACCACGCGGCCATATCCCTTGACCCAGTCGGCAAATGCAATTTCTCCGGCAAATACGCTCTTGACCGGCTCTCCCTGCTCGGCGCGGATTTCAATCCCGTTCTGGTAATTGACCGCTCCGGAATCGGGCTTTACGTGTTTGCCGAAAGTCGAGATGATCTTACCCTGAACCGGCATCTTTAGCAACCCCTGATGTGCATCAAAATCCCCGGCAGCTTTCTCGCGCCGATGGTCCAGCTCGGATACGGTCTTGTTTAACCGGCGTACCGATTCGCGCAGGTATTGCAGGGTCTTTTCCCGATCCGATCTCCCGCTTTTCAGAGAGGCCAGCACGGCCTTGCGCTCTTCGTGCCGGGCGGCAAGTTCGCTGAGGCTTTCTTCATAACGTTGGGCCAGTTCGCGATTTTCCGCCTGCTTTTCATTCAAACGCGAAATCACGCGGTCAAGCCGGCGCGTGATTTCCACCAACTCGGTGATAACCTTCTCGTCATGTGCAAGAACCTGCTCAATGGCGGCTTTGCGCGAAAACAACTGGTGGACGGAATCCGCCGTGGCAAGCAGGCTCATTTCCCCGCGCCGGCAAATCTTGTAAAGCGCCACTAGGCGGCGGCCGGCATATTGCTTCCGGTGTTCAAGCCTGTCCCGGATTTCTTCAGCCTCGGCTTCAAGGCGCGTAATCCGGGCACTTGCCTGCTCCGCGGCTTCCATGACCTCCCGGATCTGCCCGCGCTTCTGACTGATCCTGCGGTCGATTTCCTCCAGGTCCTCAATGACGGCATCTTCCTTTTCCGAAAACTGCCGCACTTCCTTTTTTTTTTCCTGTATCCGGCGTTCGATCTCCCGGGCCCGCGCCATTGCCACTTCCCGGTCCGTGTCCGTGTCATCGCCGGTGACCTTGTGGCGGGTATAGCGTTCCAGGTAACGGGGGTTGTTGTAAATATACCCGATCTCCTGATCATGGACCACCTGGAACCATTCCTCGGATTCGTTGAGGATGCGCACCTCCACGCCCTTTTCCAGCGTCCGGATCACCGGGGCGTCCCTGTCCGGGGAGCGCCTCATGTTGAGGCTCTCAACCTGGACCACGCCGGTCTGCACCAGCTTCTCGCACAGTCCAATTTCCGGATGGAACAGCACGGCCGCAAGGGCAAAGATCATGATTATACGCGCAAAAAGCGCCGGATGGAAAAATAACAACCCAGCCACCCCACAAACATACTCGATATTAGGATCGCCAAAACCAGTTCCAGGGGAAGGAAGCGGACCTGGAAAAACGGCAGCAGCCCCTTGGGCGAAAGCTTCGGCATCAGGGAAAAAAATGCCCCGTAAAGCATGGCAATACCGGCTATCCCCCCGAAACTGCCGAGCATCAGGGCTTCCAGGTAGAGGGGATGCTTGATAAAGGCCTCGTCTGCACCGATAATGCGCGTAATTTCGATTTCTTCGCGCCGGGAATATAAAATCAGCCGGATCGTGTTGGCCACGATAAACAGGATGGCCACAAATACCAGACCGGCCATGACAAAAGCGGTAACCTTGAACAGGTTATAGATGCCGTAGAACCGCTGCATCCATTCCTGTGCATATTCCACGTCCGCCACCTCCGGTTTTTCGGTGATTTTCCCGGCCAGGCGGTCAGCCCCTGACATTGCCTCCATATTTTTAACCGGGTGGATCTCCAGGGCATCGGGCAGCGGATTTTCCTTCAAATCCGAAAGCAGCGAGGACCCGGCTCCGAGCTGCTCTTTTAACCAGGCAAATCCCTCTTTTCCGGACACGTAGGAAACCGAGGCCACGGCCGGGTATTGTTCGATATCCGCGGCCAGATCCGTGGCCTGCTTTTCTGTTACATCGGGCTTCAGGTAGGCAGTGATCCGGATGCCCTGCTGCCATGCGCCCATCAGCTCGCCGGCATTGATGAAAAACAGGCTGAATGCGCTGATAATGAACACGGACAGGGCGATGGTAAAAAGGCAGACCCCGTGCAGGTACCGGTGTCTGTAAAAATCGCTCAGCGCCCTGCGGCAGACATCAATCATTTACATTCCCCGCTGCCGCCGGGCCATCGACCCGCCGGCCGGATTCCAGGTAAATCACCCGCGCATCAAACCGCGAAAGCAGACGCGTATCATGCGTGGTGATCAGCACCGTGGCCCCCCGGGCATGCGCGGCGCGCAGCAGCTGAAGCACCCTTTCCGAGGCGGCCGGGTCCAGGCTGGCGGTGGGCTCGTCTGCCAGGATAATCCTGGGCTTTCCCACCATTGCCCGGGCCACTGCGGCCCGCTGTTTTTCCCCGCCCGACAGCGTCGGCGGGTAGGCGTCGGCCTGGTCCGGCAGCCCGACGAGTTCCAGCAGGTCCTCCACGCGCTGGCGGATCACGCTTCTGGATTTGAATCCCGCCACCTCCATGACCAGGGCCACGTTCTGAAAGACCGTGCGGTTTGCAATCAGCTTGAAGTCCTGAAAGATGACCCCGATTTTCCGGCGAAGCTGCGGGATCTGGCGCCGGCCGATTCTTGCCAGGTTCATTCCGTCGATAATCGCGTATCCGTCGCTCATACGCTCGCCCATGTAAAGCAGCTTGATCAGGGTGGACTTGCCCGCGCCGCTGGGCCCGGTGATGAAGAGAAAATCGTTTTTGCGGACCTCGAAGGTAAGATCCCGCAAGGCATAGGTTTCCCCGAAGTGCTTGGTTACCCCGTGAAACCGGATGATCTGGTTGTCGAGTGCATCAATGGTACTCATGGGCATTGCCGGTTTATGTTGACGCAAAGCGGTTTTACTGGTATAGTCGGAGTCAAAGTCAGGGAGTGCCGCCCCCGGTTTTTCCTGACACCCCCACTGACGCTTTTCTTCACACGGCTTCTTCCAATCAGTGGGGGATATTTTTATCGAATCTTCTACGTAAAATCAACATTTTCCTTGCCGGCAGCACCCGGGCCTCGGGGCGGGCCGCAGATACCGGAGGCGAGAAAGCCGAATGAAACCCGAACTCATCGACCTGATCTGTCAAAAATCTTTTCAATACAGCGAAGAGCCGACTTTCAAGCTGGCATCCGGCCAGATGAGCCGTTATTACATCAACTGCAAGCCGGTCACGCTCAGCCCCCGGGGTCTTTATCTGATCGGCCACCTGGTCTTTGAAGCCGTGCGGGACAGGAACATCGGCGCCGTGGGCGGCATGACCTTCGGCGCAGACCCCATCGCGGTTGCCGCGGCCTTTGTTTCAGAGCTTCAGGGCGCGCCGGTCAAGGCCTTTTCCATCCGCAAAACGCAGAAGGATCACGGCATTGTCAAATGGATTGAAGGAGATCTGGATGCCGGCGAGCGCGTGGCCATTGTCGAGGATGTGGCCACCACCGGGGGGTCTACCTTAAAGGCAATTGCGCGCGCGCGCGATGAAGGGCTTTACGTGGACTCGGTTGTACTGCTCATAGACCGGCAGGAGGGCGGCGCGGAAAACATCCGCCGGCAGGTACCCAATCTGCGCTCCATTATCACCCGGTCCGAGCTGCTTGCCGCCTACCGGGGCGGGCAATAGCTTGCGCAGGCATCGTCGGATTCCCAGACCTTGACCCGGGAGACGAAAAGACCCTCGTCTTCTGCGATGCGCTCGGCAAATTCATCTGCAATATACCTGGCAATCACTTCCGATGACGGGTTGGCGCCGGAAAAGGCCGGCAGTTCGTTTAAAAACTTGTGATCCAGACCGTCAATGATTTCGCCCAGGCGCTGCCGGATCACCCCGAAATCCATTAGCACGCCTGAATCCTGCAGGTTCTGCCCGGCCACGCAAAGCTCCACCTTCCAGTTATGGCCGTGCAGGTTCTCGCATTTTTCCGTTACCATCTTGAGCTGGTGGGCGGCGGCAAACCGGGTCACCACTTTGAGTTCGTACATGAATCAGATTCCTGTTGCCCTGCTGTTGCTGCTTTGGTGTGCGGGGACAGATTTTAAATCTGTCCCCTTTTTCCCTCTGTCGGCACTACTTGGCGGCCTTGGAAGATTTCTCCCCGTTTCTGGTAAAAATCCGCTTGATCTTCGAGGTCAGCTTCTCGGATTCGAGCTTTTCAAATTCCCGCATCAGTTCTTCCTGGCGCCTGGACATGTGCTTGGGGGTCTTGAGGTGCACTTCCACGATCTGGTCGCCGGGCAGACCCCTTCGCAGGGCCGGTATGCCCATGTTGGTCAGCTTCACGGTATCGCCGTACTGGGTGCCTTTGGGGATCTCAACGGTTTCTTCGCCCGTGAGTGTGGGCACCGTGATCTCGTCTCCGAGCGCGGCCTGGACAAAGGAAAGCTCCACCTTGCAGACCACGTCATTGTCCCGCCGCTCGAAAATGTCATGCGGTTTGACATGGAGAAACACGTACAGGTCTCCGGGCGGGCCGCCGTTGACACCGGGCTCGCCCTCGCCTGCCAGCCGCAGCCGCGATCCGTTGTCCACGCCGGCCGGAATCTTTAGCTCCACCTTCTTGCGGGTTGCCACCTGCTGCTGTCCCCGGCACTTGGGGCACGGCTCGGTGATGATTTTGCCCTGGCCGCGGCATTTGGGGCATACGCTCTTGACCTGGAAAAATCCCTGCGTGCGTACGAACTGCCCGGTGCCCCGGCACTGACTGCAGGTCTGAGGCTCGGTGCCCGGCTTTGCGCCGGTGCCGCGGCATTCACCACAGGTTTCCATCTTTTCCAGCTCCAGCTCGGTTTCCTTGCCGAATGCCGCGTCCGTAAACTCGATTTTCAGGTCATAGCGCAGGTCCGCGCCCCGCTGGGCCCGGGTCCGGCCGCCGCGGCCGCCCCGGAAACCGAAGAAATCCTCAAAAATATCACCGAAACTCGAAAATATGTCCTCAAAATCCCGGAAACCGCCGCCCTGGCCGGCGCCGCCGTTTTCAAACGCACGGTGACCGAACTGGTCATACATCTGCCGCTTTTCCGGGTTGGACAGCACTTCATAAGCCTCGGCCGCCTCTTTGAACTTTTCCTCGGCCTCCGTATCCCCGGGGTTTTTGTCCGGATGATACTTCAGCGCGATTTTGCGGTACTTGACTTTCAGCTCGTTGGCATCGGCGTTTCTGTCAACGCCGAGAACTTCGTAATAATCTCGTTTTTCACTCATATGCGGTTAACCGACCGATAAAGTTTGAAGTTTACATTCACTGACCTGAACGGATCTACTATCAAATTGTTTACGGAAAAATCAAGGCATTTGAAAACAGCCCGTGCTGTGCTAAAGAAACCTGTAATGCCCGGGGTATAGATGGGTTGTTGAATTCCATCAAGACAATAATGCATTATCACGGTTTGTCAATGGACAAAAAATCCCACGCGCACTTTGTCAAAAGCATGTTCGGGGCAATTGCGCCCCGCTACGATTTCCTCAACCGGCTTTTGAGCCTGCGGCAGGATGTTTCCTGGCGCCGCCGGATGGTGGCCGCCCTGGATCTGCCCGAAGACGGCCGGGTACTGGATGCGGCCTGCGGCACGGGCGATGTGGCTCTTGAAATCCTGCGGCAAAAAAAAGCGCCGCAGATCCGGGGCATCGACTTTTCCCCGGAGATGCTGGCCATTGCCGAAAATAAAATCGCCAATGCCCGGCCGGGCGCCGGGGTTTTCCTGCTGGCCGCAGACGCCCTGCATACACCTTTTGCCGCAAACGCCTTTGATGCGGTGACCATCGCATTCGGCATCAGAAACATTCTCAACCGGCGGCAGGCTCTGGAAGAATTCTGCCGGGTGTTAAAGCCCGGGGGCACACTGGCCGTGCTCGATCTGGCCACCCCGGCGGCCGGACCGCTTCGATCGCTGTACCTGCTGTACTTTGAAAAAATCCTGCCGGCCGTGGGCGGGCTGTTTTCAAAAAATATCCGCGCCTACCGCTACCTGCCGGCTTCGGTGCTCGGCTTTCCGCAGCCGGCGGAATTCAGCAGGCTCATGCGGCATTCGGGATTTTCCGATGTACAGTGGCTGAAGCTGTCTGCCGGGATCGCCACGCTTTATACCGGGCGCAAGCAGCTTGGCTGATCGGCGGCGCGGAAAAGGAGTTTCCTCGCTCCGGGAGCCTCCTGGAGCCTCGATTTCCGCTCGGAAAGCCGCTTTTCCGCACCGCCATCAGGGCAACAAAGTGCAATTTCG
>JBKHJS010000209.1:0-3447 GCA_046537995.1 Desulfobacterales bacterium | reverse complement strand
GCATTTGACGAAAACGCCTGTGAAGCCTTTTTCGGAGACACCGTAATTATCGCCATCGGGCAGGCCACCGATACCTCGGATATCGAGGGACAAAATGTGCCGCTTACCGCCCGGGGCGGCCTGGAAGGAGATCCGCTGACGCTGCAGACCTCCACGGAATGGGTTTTTTCCGGAGGTGATGCCTTTTACGGGCCCAAATCGGTTGTGGATGCGGTGGCCTCGGGCAAGGAAGCCGCAGAAAGCATCCATCGATATATCAACGGCATGGACCTGCGCCAAGGCCGGGAAAAGGAATGGACCTACGACAAGCCGGACGTGATCAACGAACCCCACAAGGACCGGGTGCCGGTGCGATGCCTGGATCCGGAAGCCCGGGAATGCAACTTCATGGAAGTTTCCTTCGGGTATAACGAGCAGGAAGCCCAGACCGAGGCAGACCGGTGCCTGGAATGCGGCATCTGCTCGGAATGTTACCAGTGTGTGAAAGCCTGCCTGGCAGACGCCATTGAACACGAACAAACCGCCGAGGAGCGCGATATCGGGGTGGGCTCGGTGATTCTCTGCCCGGGCAACGACGTGTTTGACCCCTCGGTGTTAGAAGACATCTACAGCTACCACTCAAGCCCCAATGTGATGACAAGCGCCGAGTTCGAGCGCATTCTGTCGGCTTCCGGCCCCACCATGGGCCACCTGGTGCGTCCCTCGGATCACAGGGAACCCGGAAAAATCGCCTGGCTCCAGTGCATCGGATCCCGGGACACCAACCGGTGCGGCAACGGATACTGCTCTTCGGTGTGCTGCATGTACGCCATCAAGGAGGCCATGATCGCCAAGGAGCACGCGGAGCACGATCTGCAGGCAACCATTTTCAACATGGACATCCGGACATTCGGCAAGGACTACGAGAAATATTACCTGCGCGCCAGGGACGACTCCGGGGTAAATTTCGTAAAATCCCGGGTCCATACCATTGACCTTGATCCGGAAACCGGAAATCTCCACCTCCGATACGTCGACGAAGGCGGCACCATCCACGTGGAAGAATTTGACATGGTGGTGCTTTCCGTGGGCCTGCAGGTGCCCCAATCCACCATTGAAACCGCACAGCGCTTAAACATTGACCTGAATCACTACAATTTTGCCGAAACCAATCCGCTGACACCGGTTAACACCTCCAGGGAAGGCGTATTTGCCTGCGGCATTTTCCAGGGCCCCAAGGACATTCCCGCTTCCGTGACCGAAGCCAGCGCCGCGGCATGTGCTGCCGGACGGAACCTGGCTGCTGCGCGCAACACCCAGATCAAAGAGGTGGTCCGCCCGGAAGAGCGACAGGTCGAGGGTGAAGAACCCCGCATCGGCGTATTTGTCTGCGACTGCGGCATCAACATCGCAGGCGTGGTCGACGTCCCTGCTGTCCGGGAATATGCGGAAAACCTTCCCCACGTGGTCTATGCCGGGGAAAACCTGTTTACCTGCAGCCAGGACGCCCAGGACAACATGAAGGAACTCATCCAGGAGCAGAACATCAACCGCGTGGTGGTCTCCTCGTGTACGCCCAAGACCCACGAGCCGATTTTCATGGACACCCTGGAATCTGTGGGCTTAAACAAGTACCTTTTTGAGATGGCCAACATCCGGAACCAGGATTCCTGGGTACACGGAGACAATCCAGAAGCGGCCACGGAAAAGGCCAAGGAGCTGGTACGCATGTCCGTGGCAAGGGCGGCATCTCTGCATCCCATGCATGAACGCCAGATCCCGGTCACCAAGCGGGCGCTGGTGGTCGGCGGCGGCGTGGCCGGTATGAACGCCGCGCTCGGCATTGCAGACCAGGGATTCGAAGTGGTGCTCGTGGAAAAGGAAGGTGAACTCGGGGGCCTGGCAAACCAGTTGACCCGCACCATTGAGGGCCAGGATATTCCGGCCTATGTAGCGGAGATGTCTGAAAAGGTGACCGGCCATGACAAAATCGAGGTGCTCACCGATACCATGATCGTGGATTTTTCCGGGTTTAAGGGCAACTTCACCACAGAGGTGATCGTGGGCGAGCAAATGATCAGCCGCAAAATCGAACACGGCGTGACCATCATGGCCACCGGCGCCAATGAATACCGGCCCGCTGAATATCTCTACGGCGAAAACCCGCGAGTGCTAACCCAGATCGAGCTCGGCGGCCGCCTGGAAGAACCGGGTGCGGCAGATGACCTCAACCAAGTGGTCATGATCCAGTGCATTGGATCGCGAAACGAGGAGAATCCGAACTGCTCGCGCATCTGCTGCCAGAGCGCCATTAAAAACGCCATTCACATCAAGAAGCTCAATCCGGAAACCCAGGTCTACATCCTTTACCGGGACATCCGGACTTACGGCATGCTGGAGGATTATTACACCGAAGCCCGGCGGCTCGGGGTCATGTTCTTCCGGTTTGATCCCGAGGATCCGCCCGTGGCCCGTACCGGCGAGGATTGCGTGAACGTAACGTTTAACGACCATATCCTGGGACGCAAACTCAGCGTAGACGCGGACCTTTTGGGGCTGAGCGCGGGCGTGGTGGCAGAAGATACCGAGGAACTCGCCAATATCATGAAGTTAAACCGCAACCCGGAAAAATTCTTCATTGAGGCCCATGTCAAGCTTCGGCCCGTGGAAATGGGCACGGAGGGCATTTTTCTGTGCGGCACGGCCCACAGCCCGCAACTGGTCTCCGAGTCCATTGCCCAGGCCATGGCTGCGGCCTCCCGGGCCACCACCATGCTGGCCCAGCCCTATCTGACGCTGTCTGCGGTGGTGGCAAAAGTGGATCCGGAAAAATGCGCCTCCTGCCTGATCTGCGTACGCACATGCCCCTTTGGCGTGCCCCGGATCAATGCGGAGGGTGTCAGCGAAATCGACGATGCCCTCTGCCAGGGATGCGGCGCGTGTGCTGCCGAATGCCCGGCCAAGGCCATCGAACTGCAGTGGTATGAAGACGATCAAATCACAAGCAAGGTGGATGCCTTGCTGGAGGGAGAAGAATCATGAGCAACGATTTTCAGCCGAAAATACTGGCTTTCTGCTGCAATCAGTGAGGATACTCTGCTGCGGACCTGGCAGGTTCCATGCGACTGACGTATCCAACAAGTTTCCGGATTGTCCGCGTACCGTGCAGCGGCACGGTGGATGTCCAGCACATGCTCCGGGCTCTGGAAAAAGGTGCTGACGGTGTCTGCATAATCGGGTGCATGGAGGGCGAATGCCAGTACAAGACCGGAAATCTGCGTGCACGCAAAAGGGTGGAGCAGGTCCAGGGGCTTTTAAACGCCATCGGCGTGGACAGCCAACGGGCCCAGATGTATAACCTGTCTTCCAGCGACGGGCCCCTGTTTGCCAGGTATGCCCAGGAAATGGATGAACTGATCCGCAATCTGGGCCCGAATCCCATGAAGCACAAAACCAAGCCTGCAGCCT
>JBKHJS010000208.1:0-3509 GCA_046537995.1 Desulfobacterales bacterium | reverse complement strand
CGGATCAGCGGTTTTTTTTCATGGAAAGTGAAATCCGCTTTCTTTCCAGGTCCACGCCGATTACCGTGACATGGACCTGCTGCAGCACTTTTTTCTTCCATTTTCGCAAATGTAAATGATATTATTTTGAATAACACGCCGGGAGGATTGTATGAAAATCAAGGAAATCGTCCAGACCACCCCGAATTTCCAGGTACTGTCCGAAGACGAGATCGAGCGCATTTATTTTGATGCCCTCGGTGTGATTGAAAGCGAAGGCGCCCGGGTAAAAAGCCGGCCGGCCCTGGACCTGCTTGAAAACAGCCAGGCATTGATCACCGAAGGCGACCTGGTGCGCATCCCCGCGGTTCTCGTGGAACGCGCCCTGCGCGCGCATCCCGGAAAAATCGCCCTGATCGGCAGAACCCGCAAATGGTACGTCCGGCTGCAGAAGGACGAACTGTCTTTCGGCGCGGGCCCCGTGTATCCGCTGGCACCCCCAGACGATGAAACCGCAGGCGGGCAGTCGGTTTATGATCAGGTATACAATACAGCCCGGCTGGTGGATGGGCTTGCCCATTTTGATTTTATTACCGGGCCTCTGAATCGATCATCCGAAAATGCCGCAGCCTGGAATCTTTCCCATGTGATTGCCATGCTGCAGGCCACGAAAAAGCCCCTGCTGCTGAGCAGCGTGGATGCAAACGAATTGCACCGTTTATGGCAGATGGGTTCCCGGGTCTGCGGCGGGGAAGACGAACTGCGCCTGGGCCCGCTTTTTGCCGAGTACCTGGAGATCGATTCCCCCCTGACCCTGTCTGCTGCGGCAGCGGAAAAGCTTTTGTTCTGCGCGGAAAAGCAGATTCCCTGCGTGTGCGCATCGCGCGTGATTTCCGGGGTGACCGCGCCCGCAACCATTGCCGGGATGCTGGTGCAGACCCTTGCCGAGACCATGCTGGTATCCGTGCTTTCTTATCTGCAGAAACCGGGCATGCCGCTGATCCGGGGCGGGGTGGCAAGCGTGCCGCACCCTTCGGGTCAGGGATGCAGCTTTGGCGCCCCGGAAATGTTTCTGAGCGCGGCCGCCAACTCGGATATTTCCAAGTGGCTGGGCCTGGGCATGCTGTATCCGGCGGGAATCACGGATGCCGGCAGCCTCGGCCAGGATGCCGGATCGGATCTGACAGCCGGTTTGTTTTACGGCTTTTTATCCGGTGCAGACATGATTTACGGATCCGGGCTGATCAACAGCGGACACACCGCCTGCCTGGATGCCATGGTCATGTGCAACGAGATCATCGAGATGATCAAGCACATCGGAAAGGGCATCAGCACGGGCGAAGAGTACCTGGCCATTGACCTGATCGAATCCGTGGGGCCCGGTGGGGAATATCTGAGCCAGGATCATACCTATGAACACTGGCAGAACTGGTTCCGGCCGCGCCTGGGCAGCCGGAGCACGTATGACAACTGGTCGGCTGCCGGGAAAAAAACCATGAAGGACCGGGCCGCAGAAGAACGCCGGAAAATCCTGGACGAACACGAGCGAACGCCCATGGAAGATGCAGTGGTAAACGATCTGCACGCCCTGGCCGCAGAAAAAGATCAGGAGGGGGCTTCATGAGCATCCGAACCAATCTGACCGAAAATCAGCACATCCGGTTTTCGTTTCTCTCCGAGGGCCAGAAGCGCTTGATATTCAACGAGGTCCTGCGGATCCTCCAGCATACCGGCGTGGATGTCAAACACGAGCAGGCCTGCGGGCTGCTGGGTGAAAGCGGCTGCCGGGTTCGCGGCCGGCGGGTGTATATGCCCTCTCACGTGGTTAACAAGTCATTGAGCACCCTGCCCCCGGTTTCCACGATTTACAACTGGCAGGGGGAAGTGGGCCTGCGCATCGAAAACGGGCACACCGACTTCGGCCCCGGTCCCACCTGTCCGAGTTTTATCGACCCGTTTACTTTCGAGCGCCGGGGCTACACCCGCAGCGATGCGGCCATGGTGGCCCGCCTGTGCGACGTACTGCCAGGTATCGGATTCGTGATGTCGCTGGGGCTGGTCAATGACGCGCCCAATGGCCTGGAAGGACTTTACGAGTTTTCCGAGATGATCCAGAATTCCGCCAAGCCGCCCATTGCCTGGGCCGCATCCGGGCAGCAGTGCCGGGACATCCACGAAATCGGCATTGCCCTGGCAGGCGGGCCCGAGGCCTTTTGCCAGAAGCCGAACTACCTGTTTTACAATGAACCCATATCCCCGCTGGTTTGCGATTTTAACGCCATTGAAAAGGTGATGTACTGCGCGGAAAACAACATCCCGCAGATTTTCGCCCCTGCCAGCAGCGGCGGCGGAACCGTGCCGGCCACCCATGCCGCCCACATCGCCGTGACCCTGGCAGAATCGCTGATCGGCGTGGTGATCTCCCAGGCGGTCAATCCGGGGTCCTGCATCATTATCGGCGGCACCCAGTCCATCCTGGACATGCGCGAAGCGGTTTTTGCCTATGGCGCGCCCGAGCTTTCCAGCCTGGAGGCCGGGCTCACGGAGATGGGGGAATATCTCGGCCTTCCGGTTTTTTCCGCGGGCGGATGCAGCGATGCCAAGGCAATGGACGCCCAGGCCGCAGTGGAAACCACGCTTTCGCTTCATTCGGCCATGTTAAGCGGCCCCAGCCTGGTCCATGACATCGGGTTTCTGGAATCCGGGATGTGCGGTTCGGTCTTCCAGCTTGTGCTGGCAGACGAGGTTATTGCAAAAAGCCAGTATATCGCCAGGGGGGTGCTGGTGGATCGAAAGACCCTGTCCAGAAAGGAGATCCAGGAGGCCTGCCCGGGCGGCGACTACCGCAATGTTGCCCAAACACAGCAGAAAAGGGCCGAGTACGGATTTTCCCGGCCATTTGCCGAAGAGGAACTTCAGGATTACTTTGCCCCCCACGCTCTCAATGACATCCCGGCGCGCATCGTGGAGCGCACGCAGCGGCTTGTCAAACAGCACAAGGGCCCGGCCGGAAACATCTCCGAGGACGTGCGCGGCCGGATCCGGCAGATCCTGGAGACAGCAAGTGCCCGCTCCGGTGCTTCTTCCTAAAAATTCCCGTAACAAAAGGCGCCCATGGCGAACTCCACCCGCTTTTCGGCCTTCGGTGTCAAATCCGGATCCAGTTGTTCGATTTTTTCCGGCGCAAATTCCGGGGACACAATACCGAATTCCGTGAAATTCGGTATTGTGTCCCCGGATTAGGAAGCGGATTAGGTCCCCGGATTAGCCGCGTACTGGTTGCCCACGGCGCATCCGGAAGCCGCCAGTGCTGAAAAAAATAAAACAACCGCCAGTACAGCAAATTTTCCGTGTTTCATCTGAATCTCCTGCGGGTTTGGGTAGGTAAAACATGGAAACGATATATTGTTGCCTTAAAAGGTTTCAGAGGCTGGTGCGGCGGCTGGAATACCCTGAAGTCAGTTTAGCAATAATCTCGTTTTATTTCAAGTTTTTGTCAGGTTTTGTTTTAAAAGCCGTACTGTTATAAT
>JBKHJS010000207.1:0-3540 GCA_046537995.1 Desulfobacterales bacterium | reverse complement strand
TTCAGCACCCGTTTGCCCATTTCGGTCATGACATCTTTGCCCAGGGATGTGCCGGTTTTTGCGCTGAGCAGGCTGACCATGGCCTCGGCCGCATCCGGCGAGTTCAGCGCACTGGCAGCCAGCATGCACAGACCGGTGCAATCCAGGGCCGCCATGGCAATCTGGGCCGAACGGGATGCCTCAACCTGGCCCTCGGCTGAAAGGGGGTCAAGCTGCTTGCCCAGGTATTGGCCGATAAGATTACCGGCTGTGTGGTCCGCACCCATGGTGGAGGTGGCATAGGTAACCCCGTTTCCCTGCATGCCCCGTGGATCATAGGCCGCAATTCCCTGGCCCTTGACCGCGGGAATGCGGTGATGGCTGAAATGCTTTCCCACCGCTACCGGTCCGCTGCCCAGGATCACGCCCATCTCGGTGCCGGCAGCAATTTCCTCGAGCATGTCAATGGCTGCCCCGGCATCGCCAAAGGGCTTGTAGCCTGCATCCATGGCAACAGCCAGGGCTACGCCCGTGTTCATGGTATCCAGGCCGATGTCGTCGCAGAGAAAATCAAGCCGGGCAATGGTGTCCAGGTCATCAATCCCGGTCATGCCGCCCATGGACCAGATGGTTTCGTATTCCAGCGAGGCGGTCATGTAATCGCCCTTGTCATCCACAAATTCATTGGAGCATTGGATAATGCACTGGGAACAGCCCCGGTGCTTGTTCTTGCCGCCCCGCTTTCGGATCACCTCGGCCATGGTTTCCCCGCTGATTTTTTCCCATCCCGTGAACACGCCCTGGGTGGCATTGAAGCTGGGAAACGCGCCCAAAGAATTCACTGCCGATACCAGCCCGGCCGTGCCCAGCTCGGGCAGCGTCTGGCCGGTAAAGGGATTGTCTTGTATGGCCCGGGCCAGGGTTTTGGCCGCTTGTTTGAATGTTTCGGGATCTGCCACAGCATCCGGGGAATTGCCTTCGGTGCTGACAACCAGCGCCTTGAGCCCCTTGACGCCCATGACAGCGCCCAGCCCGCCCCGGCCGGCTGCACGACAGGGGCGGTCATCCACGTCCGTTGACTGGATGGACGCGGATTTCAATCCATGCTCCCCGGCCGGACCGATGCACATCAAGGTGTTTTGGGAGCCGTGGGTTTCATAGAGCTTTTCTGCCAGCCCATAGGTCCGCATGCCCTTACAGGATGCCGCATCCTGAAGGCTGGCCCGGCCGCTGCCGTCGATGACCAGTTGAAAAAGGCTGCCCTCCGGGGCCTGTCCTTCCACCGCGATGGCGGTGATTCCCAGCTTTCCCAGACAGGCTGCAATCTTCCCGCCGGCGTTGCTTTCCTTGATGGTTCCGGTAAGCGGGCTCTTGGCGCCCACCGAGATACGGCTGGTATTGACCGCCGAAGTTCCGCTCAGCATGCCCGGGGCAAAAATCAGCTTGTTTTCCGGACCCAGGGGATCGCAGGCGGGTGGGACCTCCGCGCTGATCATTTCCGCGGTCAGTCCGCGACCACCGATACCCGCATACCGGGAAGGCACTTCTTCCGTATGGATCCGCTGGCTGGTCATGTCAACTCGGATCAATTTCATAAGGATTCTCCTTGCTGTTGGGGAAAATGCTGTGGCGTTTTTCCGCCCGCGAATTACAGGTCAGAAAAAAGTGGCCGGAGCGCAAGACAGTGCGGGGGATAAACCCATGCTCCCTGAATAATTACAAATACATCCAAACCCCGGACTCCGATTGCCTGGAGTCCCCGTCTATTTAATGTATGCCGCCGGCCGAATCCATGTCAAGAAAGTTGTCGCCTCTTTTTTATTTTCGGCCACGATTATGCCCCCTGCCCGGATAAACCGGATGAAGGGGTTGCCCCGGCAGAAGATTTTCGTTTCCGCCGTATATCCCTGCCAGCGGGATCAAACAGGATTCGGGGCTGTTGGCCGTAAATGGACTATACCAGACAGCAGGTGCCAATTGAGAAGTATTGATTGTGATCCGGTTGTGTTTTATGCTCTGTGCGACAATTCACGAAACCGGGGGACAAGAGGTTGAAAGCGGAATATCGCAAGGCGGAAATCAGGGATGTACTGGCAAAGCATCAGCCGCGGCAGCTCCCGGCGCCCGGACGGAAACCGGCATCTGTGCTGATTCCGTTTTACCCGGCCCCGGAGGGGCTGTCTTTGGTTTTTATGAAGCGACCAGATTATCCGGGGGTTCATGGCGACCAGATTTCATTTCCCGGGGGCGGAAAAGAAAAAGAAGACAAAGACGACCTGGAAACCGCCTTAAGGGAGACCCGGGAGGAAATCGGCGTAAAACCGGAACACGTTGAAGTTTGGGGCGCATTGAGCACCCAGCAGACCGTGTCATCGCAATACCGGATCACCCCTTTTATCGGCAGCATCCCCTACCCATATGAATTCCGGCTCGACCCCCGGGAGGTGGAACGCCTGATCATCATTCCGTTTTCCCGTCTGCTCGACCCGGACACATACGCCTACGGCACTTACAACTGGAAAGGCCTGGAATTCGAGAGCGATCTGTACAGATACGGAAACGACATTATCTGGGGATTGACCGCACGGATTCTAAACAATCTGATCACGCTGATAAAAACCGGCCGCGAGGAACCCAGTTGATCCTTCAGCCGCCCGCCCCGGAGGAATTGACCAATGAAGCACTTCAAGCCTAAGAATGGAAACAAACAGCCAATCATGGAAGGATTGACGAAATGTCCGCAAAAGCCCCCAACAGCCCAAACCAAACCGTCGCGACCCTGTCCGAGCTCCTTGACCGGATTTCAGCAGGTGTCGAATTAGCGGGCGGAACGCTGTATGCCCATGGCATCCGCAAGGGCCGGTTCGAGGCGGAACGCAACATGACGCTGCATTTTCAGGCCGGCCGGGATGACTGCCGGCTGATGCATGCCACGCTTTTTCCGGGACGCGGGGACACATTTCTGCCATGGGCGGAATTATACAACATTCAAAGCCCGCTTGTCATGGGCGATCAATCCTTTGCATTTTTTGACTCTGAGCTGGAATCCAGCCTGATCCAACTTCTGCTGGGGGCTATCCCGGCCGGCGGCCGGATCTTTGTGGCGTATGAAGGCGACCCGGAAACCGCAAAGGCCCTGGAACACAACACCCCGGCGGCGGCCAGCAGACTGGGCTACATCCTGTTTCAGCACGGGGCGACCTGGTTTAAGGACTGGTACTTCCCGGAAGGGTTCATGGAAGGCGGCAGGAAACTCCAGGGGGAAAAAGCCATCACCCCGGAAAAAAAGACCCGGCACCTGGAGCGGATTTCCCGCGAGATCTATGACTTTCTCCGGTCCCGCCCCCTGCCGGATACCGATTTGCTCCGCTCCCCGGATCCCATGGACCGGGCGACTGCCCGGGCAAAAACCATTGTTGACGGGCTGCCGAATCCGGGCAATGACCCGGATCTCCCGCATACCTGATTCGCTCATCCACCCCTTTCCGGCCGGCCCGTGCCCGGGATGCCGGCGCACAAACCGCCCATCCAGGATACCGGCTTGACCCGGGCCACCGGCAG
>JBKHJS010000206.1:0-3555 GCA_046537995.1 Desulfobacterales bacterium | reverse complement strand
CCATATCGCCACCCCCGACATCAAAACCGAAATCGGGATCGGGATCGGGATCGAAAAGAAAAACCCGATTACGATAGCGACAACTGCATTTCATATCTGCCGGCCCTGGCCAACCCCTCGTCAACCCTGCAGGGCCCTGCAAAAAAAGCCGGGGCTTCACGGTTTTTCGCACGGGCGGCCGGCGGGGAGAATTTGTTCGAATGCTGATCGCTGGCGCGCTCAATGCATCTCACAAATCATCCCCGCCGTCCGCCCCTGTCCAAACCCCGCAACAAATTCCCCCATCTATCACCCAAGACTCCAAAACCCCGCGATGTAGGGGCGAACCTGTGTCTTCGCCCGGATATACGGTTGTAGATGTTTGCGGAACCGAGCACGGTTTTCTCGTGCGGAGATTGACGGGGCTGCCGCATGGCGCATTGCACGAGGGCCGGGTTTTTTCCAGGCGCTTTCAAGCACCAAACAGATACCAAACCATTAAAACCCCTTGACACCCTATTTTTCGCCTTGTTCCTTGCAGCTTGTACCTTGGGCCTTGTTCGTGGGATCGCCTTCTGCGACCATCTGGTTCATCACGCGTTTCTGGGGATCACCCGGCAAAACGCCGGCAAGATAAGCAGTCATCACGATCCGTCCGCTGCTGTCGGTCATTACCGCCTCAGCCTGCGCACGAGCGTTTTCATCCACCCGGGTGATTTCAAGCTCGCAGGTCACGGTCTCGTTTAAATACACGGGCTTTTTGAAATCAAAACGCATTTCCGTGGCCAGCCAGCCCACCTGTCCGCCGATCTCCGTGAGCAGGGCGCCCACGAGCAGCCCGTGGCAGATCCGGCCGGAAAACCCCCGGGAACGGGCAAAGCGCTCGTCAAAATGCACCGGGTTGTAATCCCGGGACACATCTGCAAACGCGTGCATGTCGGTTTCATCAAATGTCCGGCTCGCGCAAAACCGGTCTCCTGCCCGGATGCCCTGGATCGCCTGTTTTCGCAACGATTTCATCTCCTGCCTGCGCTGATTGCGGTATTCCGGCAACAGGAACAGCCGCTGCCGGCTGGCAAACATATTTACAAAAAATCATTTTTTTAACAACTTTTTCTTGACATCCACGTCAGGTTTTTTAACTTGAAACAAAATACATATCAACCGTTGTTGGGGGTGCCGATACTTCCGGCTGAGAATCCGCAAAAAAACGGATAACCCTTTAAACCTGATCAGGGTAATGCCTGCGCAGGGAAAACGACGAACATCCATTTACAGACGCATAATGGGGTTTAGCCGCTTTCCCGAACCGGGAGCGGCTTTTTTATTTGAACCGGAACCTAAATTGAACGATTTAGGTGGAAAGGAGAACAAAATGACAATAGACGAAATCGAAATCTCACGCGCGATCATTGACCGCTATCACGAAAAGCTCATCACCAACCTGGAAACCGACGTGGCCATCGTGGGCGGCGGCCCCTCCGGCCTGGTGGCCGGATACTTCCTGGCCCGGGCCGGCAAAAAGGTCGCGCTCTATGAACGCAAGCTCAGCATCGGCGGCGGCATGTGGGGCGGCGGCATGCTGTTTAACGAAATCGTGGTGCAGTCCGAGGCACTGCCCATCCTGGATGCATTCGGCATCCGCTACCGGCAGTACCGGGACGACTACTACACCGCAGACGGTGTTGAGGCCGTGGGGTCCCTGACCGCGGTGGCGGCCCGGGCCGGGCTGACCATTTTCAACTGCGTCACGGTCGAGGACGTGATGATGAAGCCCGACCGCGTGGAGGGCCTGGTGATCAACTGGGCGCCAGTGGAAATGACCGGCCTGCACGTGGACCCGCTTACCGTGCGCGCCAGGTTCGTCATCGATGCCACCGGTCACGACACAGACGTGGTGCGCGTGGTGGAAGAAAAAACCCCGGGCAGACTCAATACCGCCACCGGCGGCATCGTGGGCCAGAAAGCCATGTGGGCCGACCGGGCCGAAAGCGACACCACGGAAAACACCCGGGAAATCTTTCCGGGGCTTTACGTGGCCGGCATGGCCGCCAACGCCGCTGCCGGGGGACCGCGCATGGGGCCGATTTTCGGCGGCATGCTGCTTTCCGGCGAAAAGGTCGCCCGGGAACTGCTTGAAAGATTGTAACACAACTTTCGAGAAACAGGAAAAAACCCATGACACAGCTGGAATCGGCAAAAGCCGGACATATCACCGATGAAATGCGCTGCGTGGCAGAGGACGAGGGCATATCCCCGGATCGGCTCTGCAGCGAAATCGCCGCGGGCCGGGTGGTGATCCCAAAAAACATCCACCGGGATTTTTCCCCCCGGGGCATCGGCAAGGGGCTGCACACCAAGATCAATGCCAACATCGGCACATCGCCGAGCCGCTGCAATCTGGAAGAAGAGCTGGCCAAGCTGGATGCGGCAGTTTCCGCGGGCGCTGATGCGGTCATGGACCTGTCCACCGGCGGGGACCTGGATGACACATTACGGAAAATCCTCGCGCGCTCGCCGGTCATGATCGGCACGGTGCCGATATACAAATCGGTCAGCCGCATGCTGGCTGCCGGACAGACAGGCGTGGAACTGACCGCGGATGACATTTTCGATGAAATCGAATCCCAGTGCCGGACCGGCGTGGACTTTATCACCGTGCACTGCGGCATCACCCGGCAAACCCTGCGCGTGCTCAGGGAATGCAGCCGGATGATGGGCATGGTTTCGCGCGGCGGCAGCCTGATCGCCGAATGGATTGCGCGCAACGAATCCGAAAACCCGCTTTACGCCCAATACGACCGGCTGCTGGAAATCACCCGCGCCCATGACGTAACCCTTTCCCTGGGCGATGGCCTGCGGCCGGGCACCATCTTCGACGCCCAGGACCGCGCCCAGATCAGCGAACTGGTCGTGCTGGGCGAACTGGCACAGCGGGCACGGGATGCCGGCGTCCAGGTGATGATCGAGGGACCCGGCCACGTGCCCTTAAACCGGATCGCATCGGACATGAAGCTCCAACAGGGCCTGTGCGGCCAGGCGCCCTATTACGTGCTGGGACCGCTGCCCACAGATATTGCCGCAGGTTACGATCATATCACCGGCGCCATCGGCGGGGCGATTGCCGCGGCCAATGGTGCGGATTTCCTGTGCTACGTCACCCCGGCCGAACACCTGAGTCTGCCCGGGATCGAAGATGTCCGGCAAGGGGTGATCGCCTCTAAAATCGCCGCCCACATCGGGGACCTGGAAAAAGGCATTGCCGCGGCCTGGACCCGGGACCGGGAAATGACCGCCGCGCGCAGCAGGTTTGACTGGCCGGCCATGTTCAAACATGCCCTGGACCCGGAAAAGGCCGGGCGCATGCGCAATCAAAGCGAGGACAAGGATCGGGAGGTCTGCACCATGTGCGGGGATTTCTGCGCGCTGAAAACCTATGCACGGGCTGTTGAAGAAAAATAAATCCGCCGCCGCTTTCCCGATATCGGTATCGGGATCGGGATCGGGATCGGGATCGATTTCGATACCGATATCGATTTTTCCGGAAAGCCGATTTTAAAACGGGCAATTGTTGAT
>JBKHJS010000041.1:0-15031 GCA_046537995.1 Desulfobacterales bacterium | reverse complement strand
TCAAAAATAAAAACGATAAGGAGCATGAATTATGTACAGGTATCTCTATTCCATCACATTGGCAATTATCCTGATTTCTTCAATGGCCCTGACAGCAGGCGCCCAGCAGAAGGGCGAATCCGAACGCAAGGGCAAACAGATCCATGAATCCACGGTAAACGAATACAGCCTGGCATATAACCTCATCGACATGGGCGATGCCGGATCGGAAATGGAGGGCCACGAAGAGCACGAAGGGTTGACGCCCACCCATCACCTCATGGTCTATATCACCGACCCGGACGGCGATACGGTCAGCCAGGCAAAAGTGGGCTTCCTGGTCAAGGGCCCCGAAGGAGCCGAACAGAAAGTCATGGGCATGGGCATGGGCGACGGATACGGGGCGGATATTTCGCTGCAGCACCCGGGAGAATACACGATCCGGACCAAGGCGGTCGCCGGAGATGAAACCCTCCTGGACAGCTTTGAATATAATGCGGACTAGGCCCGGATTGGTTGCCGCGCCTCCATTGCGTTGCTGTCGTGCGCACGGACCTGGTGCGCGTTATCCGGAATGTGCTTGACCGCAAATGATTTTTTCAATAAGGACAGGGTTGTGAATACGCAAATGACAGAATCGGTAAAATCCCGACAAATTTTGTTTCATTTTTCCGTCATTCGAATTTTGCATTTGTTTCGGATTTCGAGATTCGGATTTCGAGATTCGGCGTTTATCCCGGGATATTTGCCATGACTGAAACCCCGCTCAGAGACGATATCGAACTGGAAGCCAAGCCGCTTGCCATTGCCGGCAAGCGGCTGGAAATCCTCTGCGTAAAGGACCTCGAGCCCTTTGTGGCCGATCTGGAGCAATCCGGGGAAATAGGCGTTGAAGGTTTTCCCTTCTGGGTGAAAATATGGGAGGCAAGCATTGTGCTCACCGACCGGCTGCTGCACATGGACCTGGAAAAAAACCGGAACATCCTTGAACTCGGAGCGGGAATGGGCATTACCGGACTTTTTCTCGGCGCATTCGGCCACCGGGTTACTGTCAGCGACAACAACCCGGACGCCCTTTCCCTGATCCGCCGCAATGCGGCGCACAACAGTATCGACAACGTTCGGGTGGCCAAACTCGACTGGCATCATCCGGAGATCGAAGAAAGTTTTGACATAATCTGCGGCTCGGAGCTCATTTATAAAAAATCCGATGCCCGGCCGGTCATTGACATTCTTTTGCAGATGCTCGCTGCAGACGGCACCGTATACCTGGCCCACGACATTTCCCGCATGTCCATGATGCACTTTTTAACCGAGGCCGAACCCCATTTTGACATTTCCCACAAGGGCATGTCCTTTTCCGGCGGGGGCAAGAATAAGAAGATCGTCATCCATACCCTGAAGCGCAAAACATAGGGATATCACCCTTGCATGAAATCACGGGCCTGTTTGACCACCCCATTGCCCTGGACAGAATCCTGGACGAAATCCCCACCGGCATCGTCATCCTGGACAAAGATCGCCGCATCCGGTACATGAACAGCGCTGTTGCCGCCCTGACCGGCTACACCCCGGACCAGGCCCGGGCAGTGGTCTGCCACAACATCATTAAAAGCCAGGTCTGCCTCAAGGGTTGCCCGGTCAAACAGATGAACAAGGACTCCGGCTCGATCTGCGTACAAAGCGATCTGATCAACCGGGACCGCCAGCGTATCCCGATCCGTATTACAGCGGCCCCGCTGACAGACACCGCGGGAGGGCTTGCAGGATACATGGAAACCATCGAGGATATCCGCTCATATGCGCAGGCCGGAGCAGATATGGGCCGCGCCTTTTCGTTTTCAAAAATGATCGGCAAAAGCCCGGGCATGGAAAAAGTCTTCCGCATGCTGCCCATGGTGGCCCAGAATGAATCCTCGGTGCTGGTAACAGGTGAGACCGGCACCGGCAAGGACCTTGCGGCCGAAGCCATCCACGAATCCTCCGGCCGGGCAAAGGGCCCGTTTATCAAGATCAACTGCGGGGCCCTGCCGGAAACCCTGCTGGAATCAGAGCTATTCGGCCATCAAAAAGGCGCGTTCACCGGGGCGGTGGAAAACAAGCCGGGCCGATTCCGCCTGGCCCACAACGGCACCCTGTATCTCACAGAAATCGGGGATCTGCCCCTGGCCCTGCAGGTCAAGCTGCTGACGTTTCTCGATGACAAAATCGTTTATCCCCTGGGCAGCACACGGGGCCACGAGGTCAATGTCCGCATGATCGCAGGCACCCACCGGGACCTGGAGCAAATGGTGCGGGAAGGCAACTTCCGCAAGGACCTGCTCTACCGCCTCAACGTGGTGCGCGTGCACCTGCCCCCGCTGCGGGATCGCGACGAGGACATCCGGCTGCTCATGGATCATTTCCGCAACTTGTTTACCGCGGAATTCGGCAAAAAAATCGAGGGATTTACCAAAGAGGCCCTGATGCTGCTGAAAAACTATACCTACCCGGGAAATGTCCGGGAGCTGAGAAACATCATCGAATATGCGGTCAACGTCTGCCAGGCAGAGCGCATTGATTTGTCCGATCTGCCGGCCTACCTGGTGGAAAGCGAAGAACAGACCGGAACCCGCGAGACGCTCTATGCCCCTTCTGCGCCCGCTGCCTCCGGGCCGGCCGGAGGCGAACACAACCCGCCGGACTCATGGGCGGAAACCGAAAAGCGGATGATCATCGACGCCCTGATCAAGGCCGGGGGACGGCGCAACAAGGCCGCAGCCATCCTGGGCTGGGGCAGAAGCACCCTGTGGCGCAAAATCAAGCAATACAACATTGAATAAAATCCGAAATTCAACCTTTAGCAGATAATTCTGCATGGACACATTATCCCGGGATGTGTTATCTGTAATTATATTTGACCTGTTTCCGGTTTACAGTTATCGGTTCACGGGTGAACTCCAGCGCTGAGGCCAATTGCCAAAATGCTTCAGCAACTGCATTGTTTGTTGAAAACCGTGAACCGTGAACTGTGAACAGACAACGTATTTTTTAATCATACGCCAACCCCTGTATCTGAAATGCCCAAAAAAATTCTTATTCCCTTATACGGCCGGGAAGTGGCGCCGCGCTTTGATCTGGCCGCAGAAGCGGTATTTGTGACCCTGAATACAGACCAACACGACCGGCAGGAAAAACTCGTGGTCCTGCCCCGGGTATCAGCGGAAAAACTCTGCCACATGATTCTTACCGAAGGCATTGATACGGTAATCTGCGGGGGCATCGAAGAGGAGTATTACCAGTATTTGACCTGGAAGCGCATTGCGGTATATGATGGTATTATCGGGCCGTGGGAAAAAGCCCTGGAGCGGCTGCTTCGCGGCGAACTCCGGTCCGGTGACATCATTACGGCGAGCCCGGAGGCAGATACAGATGTCGGATAAGGAAAACTGGCGGCAGCGATTCAAACAGCGATTTTCCGGAAGCGGAGAGAAAAAACGCCTGCCCCTGCGCTATCGCAAACTCCAGCGCTATATTGTTCTGCTGATGCTCCTGGTAACCCTCATTCCCCTCACCTTGATGGCCGTGACCAACGCCATGCAATACCAGAAAAACATCAAGGCCGAACGCATCACCCCCATGCGGGCCATTGCCACCAAGGCGGCGCACTCTTTTGAAATTTTTCTGGAAGAGCGCCTGTCTGCCATCCATTTTATCGCCTCGAGCTATTCCTTTGAAATCCTGTCCGGACAGGCCACCCTGCACCGCATTTTCCGGATCCTGCGAGAGGAATACGGCGGATACGTGGATCTCGGCCTGATCAACGCCAAAGGCAAGCAGATCAGTTACACCGGCCCATACGATCTGCTTAACAAGGATTATTCCACCCAGCAATGGTTCAACGAAGCACGCGTGCGGGGGGTTTTCATCAGCGACGTGTTCATGGGGTACCGGGATCTGCCGCACATTGCCCTGGCCGTGCAGAATTTAAACGACACAGGGGACCCCTGGATCCTGCGGGCCACCATGGACACCAAGAAATTTGACAACCTGATCAGCACCATGGGCCTGGATCCGGTCAAAGACGTTTTTCTCGTCAACAGCCGGGGCACGCTGCAGACCGATTCAAAACTCTACGGCGAGGTATTGAGCCAATGCCCCCTGGAACTCCCGGAAACCGAACCCGGGACTTATGCCCGGGAAACCACCGACCCCCAGGGCCGCGAAATCGTCATAATCTATTCGCGCCTGATTAAGCACGATTTCACCCTGGTCATGATCCTGCCCAAAACCAGTGTCTTCAAAGCCTGGCACTCGCTAAAGCAGGAAATGTCCTATATGTTTGTGATCAGCGTGATATTGATCGTCGTGGTCATTTTCAGCTCCACCCATCTGCTGATCAAGCGGATCCGGGAAGCAGACGAAAAGCGCGAGATCGCCTTCCGGGAACTTGAATACACCCAGAAACTTTCCTCCATCGGAAGGCTGGCCGCGGGGGTGGCCCACGAGATCAACAACCCGCTTTCCATTATAAATGAAAAGGCCGGACTGATGAAGGACCTGGTGGATCATGACATGCACCACGACAAGGAAAAGCTCATGCGCTCGGTATCCCAGGTTCTGCATTCAGTGAGCCGGTGCCGGGATATCACCCACCGCCTGCTCGGATTTGCCCGGCGCATCGGGGTGGAATACGAACTGCTGGATGTCAACGATTTATTAACCGAGACCCTGGGATTTCTGGAAAAAGAAGCCCACCACCGGAACCTGGACATCCGGTACCGGCTTTCCGAGGAAATCCCGAAAATCTACTCGGATCGGGGACAGCTCCAGCAGGTATTTTTAAATATTTTAACCAACGCCTTTGCAGCCGTGGATGACGGCGGCCGGGTCACCCTTTCTTCGTGGCAGAAGGACGCCCAGACCGTGGGTGTATCCATCCAGGACAACGGCCACGGCATGACCGAGGAAACCAAGCGCCAGATATTTGAACCGTTTTTCAGCACCAAGAAGGGATACGGCACCGGCCTGGGCCTTTCGATCACCTACGGGATCATCAAAAAGCTGGGCGGAGAAATCAAGGTTGACAGCCAAGTCGGCGTAGGGACGACCTTTTCCATCTTTTTACCCCAAAACCCCCCGGGAGAAGCAGAAGATGAGTGATCCGACCGCAATTTTACTCGTTGATGACGAGGAGGAGTTTGTCTCAACCCTCGCAGAACGCCTGGAAATCAGGGGATTTGAATCCAAAGCCGCATATTCCGGAGACCAGGCCCTGTCCCTGATTGAAAGCAATGATTATGACGTGGTTGTACTTGACGTGAAAATGCCGGGCATGGACGGATTGGAGGTCATGGATCATATCAAGGCCCGGCGCCCTGAGATGCCCGTGATCCTGCTCACCGGGCACGGATCGACCCAGGAAGGCATGGAAGGCATGCACAAGGGCGCATTTGATTATCTGATGAAACCGCTCGACATTGACGAGCTGATCGCCAAAATCCAGGAAGCCCTCGGCGGGCAATCCAAATCAGAATAACGCTTTTTGGCAAGAGGATTTAACATGAACCCGGAAACCGAAAAGACCCTGACCTTTTTCGGAAAAATGACCGCAAACCTGACCCATGAAGTCAAAAACGTCCTGGCCATCATCCAGGAGTCAGCCGGACTCATGGAAGACATCACGGCAATCTGCCCGCTTGCTGAAGAAAAGTACCAGGGAAAGTTCAACCGCTCCATGGCAACCATCAAGCAGCAGCTGCACCGCGGCATTGACCTGACCACCCAGTTTAACCGGTTTGCCCATACACCGGACCGCGCCAGCGCAGAACTGGACCTAGCAGATACTGTAGAGCAGTTCTGTCTGCTGACCGAGCGTTTTGCCCGGTTAAAGCACATCGGCTTAACCGCCGGCCAGCCCCCTGCCAATGAAAAAATCCGCATGACCACCAACCCGGTACAGTTTTACATGGCGCTGTTTTTCAGCCTGGAATCCTGCCTGACCGCGCTGCCCGCCAACAATGAAATCCGGGTCACCCCGCAGAAAAAAGAGAAAAAGCTGCCCGCGATCGAATTTGCCTGCACCGGCGGCCAGCTCCCCCCGGCCGGAGAATTTTTTCAGCAGCTCCAGGCAGCCGAGGCCTGGGGCGAACTCCGGGATGTGATTGACCAGCTGCAGGGCGAAGTTCAATGCGACACCGATGATCTGCGGTTTTGGCTGACTTTTTGATCCATTTGCCGGGATGGATGATTTGCAGGATCCCGCCCCTAATTCTTGTGCCAAATTGTTTCAATTTGTTTTAACCGTTTTGTTTCAAAAGATCTCAATATGTTTCCAGCCACCTCCCGAAATTGCAGCCGCCTCCCTGAATGCAGCCGTTTGCGGATCTTTTCAAAACCGGCACGCCCCTTGCAAGAATAACTGTCAGGTTTTTTGAAATCATTCAACAATTCGTAAAACAGGGAGGCAATGATGCAGAACAACATCCGTAAAACCATGGAAGACACTTTTGCTGCGGCCGCATTTGCTGAGGCCGGCGAGCACGACACCGCCATGGAAATGGCCGGTATCCAGGCTACGGCCCGGGCCGTGTGGGAAAAAATGATGCGGGTTTTCGATGTCCACATGAGCGCAGCCTGCTTTGCAGAGGCCGGATGCCATGATACTGCCAGGGAAATATTCGGCACGAAGCAAAGCCCCCAGAAACGCCCGACCCTGGACGAATTTCTGGAAAGCGTGGGCCTTCAGCACACCCAGGTCCGCTACGGCCTGGCAAGGGTTTGACATTTTATCCGGAAATGAATATAGATAATGAATGTCAAGCTGCTCATCATTGAAACCGGCAATTTTTTCAGACAAAATCTGGGCGCCAGATTTCAGGGGGAAGGATTTTGCCTTTTCTTCGCCGGGCGGCTGGCTGATGCGAAAAAAATTATTGCGCAGAAAAAAATCGATGTTGCACTCCTGGACCTTTCCGGTTTAAAAACAGAAGGGTTGCGGATACTCAAAACCATCAAGGGAGTCCATGCGGCAACCGAGATCATTACCATCAACAATGCCGAGCAGATGGCCCTTTCCATAGACGGGATGAAACTCGGGGCGTTTGACGATTTTTTGACCCCGGTCGATATCCGGGCCTTAATTGAACGCATCCGGGCCGCGGCGGACAACAAACAGCAAAACGAGCGCAAAAAGCCAACATTTTTGGAAAAATGCCAGAATTCCATGGTGGCCGCAGCTTTTGCCGAGGCCGGCGAAGCAGAGCAGGCCAGGGCATTTCTGAAACACGGCACGCGAGGAAAAGAACCCCAAAAAGGAGATCATTATGGGAAAAGACAAGGAAAAGGATAAAATCAAAATCCTTCTCGTGGATGATGAGCAGGAATTCGTCAACACCCTGTCAGAACGCATCCAAATGCGGGAAATCGGCGCGAACGTGGCATTAAACGGCGAGCAGGCGCTTGAATTGGTGGACAACGAAGTGCCTGATGTCATGGTACTCGACCTGCGCATGCCCGGCATTGACGGAATAGAAGTACTGCGGCGCGTCAAAAAACAATATCCCAATGTCCAGGTAATCATTCTCACCGGGCACGGGTCGGAAAAGGACGAAGAAGAAGCCAGGCGGCTCGGGGCCTTTGATTATCTCCAGAAACCGGTGGAGGTAGACACCCTGGTGACCCGGATCCGCAAGGCCTACAAGCAGCAGATCGAAAGCTCCTTCATGGCCGGCACATTTGCCGAAGCCGGCGAATTTGACACGGCCAAGCAATATATGGACAAGGACAAGAACAAAAAGAAAAAATAAATCCAAAGTCCTGCCACAGAACAGGGGTTGAAATATTTTTCCACATTCAAAGGAGGACAGATCCCATGAAAACCAGGGTGCTGCTTGTGGACGACGAAGAACAGTTCGTCGAGCAGTTGTCAGAACGCTTGAAAATCCGGAACTATGACGTGAGCGCATGCTACAGCGGTGAAGAAGCGGTGGAACAGATCAAGCAGTACCTTTATGACGTGGTGATCCTGGATGTGGCCATGCCCGGCATGGACGGAAACGAAGTGCTCAAACACATCAAGGAGCAACGCCCCCTGACCGAGGTCATTATGCTCACCGGCCATGCCACGGTGGAATCAGCCATCAGCGGGATGAAGCTGGGCGCTTTTGACTACCTCATGAAACCCTGCGATACCGATGAACTCACCCGCAAAATCGACAATGCCTACCAGCGCAAAGCCGAACAAGAAGAACGCATCCGCACGGCCAAGGCCGAACAATACCAGACCTCGCCCTGGTCCGCTCTCGGGAAAAAATAGCAATGCACTTGCATCTCAGGCCAATACCTGGTCGATGATCCCGTCAAACTGCGTTGCGGCCCCAAGCGGATCCGGGCACGCCAAACCGATAAAATTCATAGGCAGCCACTGAAGCCGGGCATCGGGCAGATGCTCCAAAAAGCGCCGGCACCTCTCACCGCAGCCGATCACCGCGGCATTCATGGGCTAGGTATTTTTCATCACGGCATCCGGATTTTCAATTTGACATGCGGCAACTTCTCAGATAATTGTCGTATTTCTATATTATATGCCGAAAATTATGCTGGCTGCAAGTCCATCAAAGCCACAAGCATCGCAACCCAATTGCCAGGGAGGGAAAATGCGGAAAAAAGCCTGGGTCATACTGTTGATTTTGAGTGTTGTGTTTCTTCTGTCAAGTACCATCAGCCCCGCGTTTGCGCAAGAGGCCGCGGATGTGATGGCAGAGGCGGTCGGCGAGCATGCATGGTGGTTCTGGCCGCTGGTGCTTTTTATTGTCACGTTTGTTCTGGGAATACTCGCCGTGCTGGGCGGTGTCGGCGGCGGCGTACTTTACGTGCCGATCATCAGCGGATTTTTCCCGTTCCACCTGGACTTTGTAAGGGGTGCCGGGCTTCTGGTGGCCCTTTCCGGCGCACTGGCAGCAGGTCCCGGGCTGCTCAAGGCCGGGCTGGCCAGCCTCCGCCTGGCCATCCCGGTGGCGCTGATCGCATCGACCTGCGCCATTGCCGGGGCGATGATCGGGCTGGCCCTGCCCACCAATATCGTCCAGATTTTCCTCGGGGTGACCATCATCGGCATCTGCGTGCTGATGCTGACCGCCAAGAAGGCGGAATACCCGGACGTCCCCCAATCAGACAAGCTCTCCTCGGCGCTGCGCATCTACGGGGTCTACTACGAGGACAGCTCGGGCAAGGAAGTGGACTGGAAAGTCCACCGCACGCCGCTGGGCCTGGTACTGTTTGTGGGCATCGGCCTGATGGCCGGCATGTTCGGCCTGGGGGCCGGCTGGGCCAACGTGCCCGTGCTCAACCTGGTGATGGGGGCGCCACTTAAAATCAGTGTGGCCACCAGCAAGTTCCTGCTTTCCATCACGGACACCTCGGCGGCCTGGGTCTATCTAAACAAGGGCTGCGTGATCGCGATGATGGTGGTTCCTTCCCTGGTGGGCATCATGCTGGGCTCGTTTGTGGGCGTCCGGCTGCTGAAAATCGCCAAGCCCTCCTTCATCCGGTGGATGGTGATCGTGATCCTCGCATTTGCCGGGATCAGGGCGTTTTTAAAGGGCGTCGGCATATAGGGTCGTACCTGCCCGCATTTATGTTTCAATCTTCGGATTTTGCTTGAACCCGAGTTTTCCTTCAGGCACGATAATAAATAAAGGAGGCACACCCATGGCAGAGCCAAGTAAATACGTTACCCCGGAACAGCAGCTTTATGCCGAAATGCTGGAAAAAGGCATGTATCTCGGCCTGGCGCTGCTTTTGCTCACATTTCTTCTTTATGCCACAGGCATCGTGGATCCTTATATTCCACTGGACAAGATTGCCAACTACTGGCAACAATCCGCAGACGAGTACCTGCATCAGGCCGACATCCCGGACGGCTGGGGCTGGGTCGGTTTTCTGGGCTACGGGGACTTTTTGAATTTCATCCCCATCGCCCTGCTGGCGGGTGTAACCATTTTCAGCTATCTGACCATCATCCCGATTCTGCTCAGGCAAAACGACAAGGTCTATGCCACCCTGGCCGGAATCGAGGTGCTGATTCTGATGATGGCCGCAAGCGGGCTGCTCAAGGTGGGCGGCCACTGATGCTGTAGATGTTTATAACCACGAAGCGCACGAAGATGTTTCTTCGTGCGCTTCGTGGTCTTAATCTCAGGCGTTTTTCTTTCGCCCGAGCATCTCATAGACCTGTTCCCCCGGGATCTCCTCGTTTTCCACAAGGCTTTCTGCCAGTCGGTCCATGGCCTGCCGGTTTTCCTCAAGAATCTCCCTGGCTCTGGAAAAGGCCTGGCTGAGCAGGGACTCCACCTCCCGGTCCACTTCCCGGGCAGTGGATTCACTGTATTGGCGGGTTTTTCCGAGTTCTTCACCCAGAAACACATTTTCACTCTGCGAACCCAGGGCCATGTGCTCAAACCGGCCGCTCATGCCGTATTCCAGCACCATTCGCCGGGCGATCTGCGTGGCGTTCTGCAGATCGTTTCCCGCACCGCTGGTGGCAGTTTCAAAAACCAGCACCTCGGCCGCCCGGCCGCCCATCATCACCGCAAGCCGGTCTGACAGGTATTGCCTGTGATATATATATTTTTCCCCTTCGGGCAACTGCTGGGTGGCGCCCATGGCACGGCTTCGCGGCACAATGGAAACCTTGTGAACCGGATCGGCGTATTTCAGTGAAGCTCCGACAATGGCATGCCCGGCTTCATGGTAGGCCACCATCTGCTTTTCCTCCTCGGTCAGGGCCAGTCCCTGGCGGACCAGTCCCATGAGAATCTTGTCCCGGGCCTGCTCGATGGCCTCGTTGTCAATGACCTTTTTTTCCTTGCGGGCGGCCATCAGCGCAGCCTCATTTAGCATGTTTTCCAGGTCCGCCCCGGAAAAACCCGGGGTACTGCGCGCCAGGGAATCCAGGTCCACATCGTCTGCCAGGCGCTTGTTTCTGACATATACCTCCAGGATCTTTTTGCGGTCCGCCGTACTTGGCAAGTCCACAATGATCCGCCGGTCAAAGCGCCCGGGGCGCATTAATGCGGGATCCAGCACGTCCGGGCGGTTCGTGGCGGTCATGACGATCACGTCCTCGTTTGCCTCGAATCCGTCCAGCTCGGAGAGCATCTGGTTTAGCGTCTGCTCGCGCTCGTCGTGACCGCCGCCCAGCCCGGCGCCACGCCGGCGGCCGATGGCATCGAGTTCGTCGATAAAAATAATGCTGGGCGCATTTTTCTTGGCATCTGCAAACAGGCTGCGTACGCGTTTTGCGCCCACGCCCACGAACATTTCCATGAAATCCGAGCCGGTAATGCTGAAAAAGGGCACGTCCGCCTCGCCCGCCACCGCCCGGGCCAGCAGGGTTTTGCCGGTGCCCGGGGGGCCGACCAGCATCACGCCCTTGGGCACCTCCGCCCCCAGATCCCGGATTTTTCCCGGATCCTTGAGAAAGGAAACCAGTTCGGAAAGCTCGGTTTTAGCCCCTTCGGCTCCGGCCACATCATCAAAGCTTGTCGATTCCTGACTCCGCTCATAGAGCCGGGCCCGGCTTTTTCCGATGGAAAACAGGCCGCCCTCGCCCCCCTGTCCCTGGAACTGCCGGAACTGGGCATATATCAGCCAGATCAGAATCACAAAGGGCAGTAAGGTGAGAATCAGATACCACCAGTTGGTGTCGCTTTTCGGCTCGGTCTGCACCGGCACGTCCCGGGATTGCAGCACATCCATGAGATCCGGGTCCCCGAAGGACGGCAGGTAGGTCACAAAATGCGTATAAGCCGTCCCCTGCGGGGTGCGCTCCTGCTGATCGGAGCCCCCCCCGGAGGCGCCTTCCGCACCGGCCCCGTCTGTGCCCGCCTGTGACCGGGCCGGTTTGTGTGCTTTTTCCTCCAGGCTCCCGGTGATCTTGTCTTCCCTTACCGTGACCTCGGCGACATTGTCTTCATTTAACTGTCGAAGAAAAGTCGTATATTTGATCTTCTCCGGTCCGGCCCGGCTCAGAAACATGCTCCATCCCAGAAATACCAGTATCACGGCCAGCAGCACCCAGAGCCGGAATTTGTTTTCCTGCGGGCTGCTCCAGGGATATTTCAGCTGGCGGTGCTCCTGTCCGTTTTCGGACGGCCTGCCGTTTTCATGCTGTGGCTTCATCCCCTCCCCTTATCCAATCATCCAATCCGGTATGTAAACAGAAACCGCCGGCTTCTGGTCCCCCCACGATCTGATCCCTCGGGAATCCGAATATCCGCGCGCAAACATACAATTACTGAATATACTTATTCATTACCACGAAGCACGTCAAAAACACAAAGCAGATTTTTTGCTGCCCGATGAATCTCTTCGTGTTTCAGATCGGGGCGTCTCAGAATTGCGGCAACCGGATGATGGATCCTGTGAGCGGTATTAAGCGGGTCTCTCGGTCTGAGAGAGTTTAGCGAACTTCAGGGGGAACGAATTAAACCCTTCTGCGGCGGGACTTGGGCTGGAAAATCTGCTTGTATGCCTCGTCGGCATCAAATCCCTCGTATCCGGCTTCCTCCAGTCCCTCGGAGAGATCCTGAATGGTCTTTGTTCCCACGCCCGGCCAGCACAGGACGGCTTTGACATTTTCCATATCCGCCAGCTGCTGGGGGGTGCCGAGTATCTTTTCGCCGAGGCATTTGCGGACCACGTTATAGGTGTGCGTGCCGATGTATTCAATAAAAGGATATTCAAAGGCTGCTTTGCGGTAGCGGCATTCCCGGTAATAGGCCTGCTGGACATTGGCCACGCCCATATTGAATGCCTCAGCAATTTCCGCCCACACATACCCTTTCAGCCGCATTTCAAATATTTTTTCGATCCGCTGCCTGTTTTCCGAATTGGCGTATCGCCGCAGTCTTCCCATCTTTATTCTCACTTTTTACGATTTTCGGTTTATCGAAGATATTCCCATTTAACACGCATCGAACATTGCTCTAAAATATAAAACCATATATCAAATCATTTATCCAAAATTTCCGTTTTCGTCAAGTTTATATAATATGCTTTATTTCCATTATAACCCAGTACATAAATATGAACATTTGCAGGATTTGTGCAACCCGGCAGAAAATTTGACCGAACCGGGATACCGGATTATCATTGAAAAAAAACGCTTAGAAATCCGCACCAGTAAAGCCGTTTGCAGGACTTTTACAATCCCTAAGCCAGGGACCGGACATGGAAAAAGAGCAGAAGCCGGACAAAGTTGAAGAAGAAAGCTGGTTCCATCTGGACGTGCACCCCCAGGTATTCTTTATTTCAGCGGCGCTGATTATCCTCTTTGTGGTTGTCACCATTGCGTTTCAGCAGTATGTGGGCAATACCTTCGAGCAGATGCAAAGCGCAATATCGGATTACGCGGGATGGCTGTTCATCTGGACAGTCAATATCGTCCTGGTATTCATCCTGGTGCTGCTGGCCGGACGTTTCGGCGACATTCGACTGGGCGGACCCGATGCCCGGCCGGAATTTTCCACCAAGGGGTGGTTTTCCATGCTCTTTTCAGCCGGAATGGGCATCGGACTGCTTTTTTACGGTGTGGCAGAGCCCATGTTCCATTACGTGGCCAATCCCTTCACCGAGGCGGGAACCACAGAGGCGGCCCGAAAGGCCATGGATATTACGTTTCTGCACTGGGGCCTGCATCCCTGGGCGATTTATTCCATGCTCGGACTTTCGCTGGCCTTTTTTGCATTTAACAAGGGGCTGCCGCTGTCCATCCGGGCAGCCTTTTACCCGCTTCTCGGAGAGCGGATCTACGGCTGGCCCGGCAATATTATCGACATCCTGGCAACCGTGGCCACACTTTTCGGCGTGGCCACATCCCTGGGACTCGGGGTCCAGCAGGTCAATGCCGGTCTCGATTACCTGCTGGGCATCGGCCAGTCCCCTATGATCCAGGTCCTTCTCATCGCGTGCATTACCGGAGTTGCCACCTGGTCTGTGGTCAAGGGCCTGGACAAGGGAATCCGGCGCTTAAGTGAAATCAACATCGGATTTGCCGCACTTCTGGCCCTGTTTGTGATGCTGGTGGGCCCCACGCTGTTTATCATGGATGCGCTGCTGGAAAACATCGGCTACTATCTCCAGCACCTGCCGCAGTTGAGCACATGGAACGAAACCTACGAGCATACCGAGTGGCAGCAGGGCTGGACCATTTTTTACTGGTCCTGGTGGATCGCATGGTCTCCGTTTGTGGGCATGTTCATTGCCCGGGTCTCCTACGGCCGATCGATCCGCCAGTTCATCCTGGGCGTGCTTCTGGTACCCACGATGGTGACGTTTCTGTGGGTCACGATTTTCGGCAACACTGCCCTGTTTATTGAAATGTTCGGTACGGGCGGCATTGCCCGGGTGGTTCAGGAAAACATCCCGGTCTCCCTGTTCGTGCTCCTGGAAAATTTTCCGCTTTCCGTGGTGACATCAAGCCTGGCCATCGTTGTGATTGTCACGTTCTTTGTCACGTCCTCGGACTCCGGATCCATGGTTATTGACATCATCACCTCTGGCGGCAATCAAAATCCGCCGGTGCTTTCCCGGCTGTTCTGGGCGATTCTCGAAGGCGTCGTGGCCGCAGCCCTGCTGGTGGGCGGGGGACTGGTCGCCCTGCAGACTGCAACGATCACCACGGGCCTGCCGTTTGCCCTGGTGCTGCTGGGGATGTGTTTCGCCCTGTACCGCGGCCTGTCTGAATATGCCGCACCAAAAGAAATTAGCATAGGAGACCGGGAAACCCGGGAGTTTCGCATCAAGTCCAAGCCGCCCCTAGACAAGACCTTCGGCCGGCGGCGGCTGTGGTAAATCAGGGCATTCATTATAAACAAAAGGGGGGAAACCGTGAATCGTGCAATCCGTATTCCGGCAGCAGCCATGATGCTCTGCATCTGCACGTTATTTCTGGCAAGCGGCCCCGGCATTCAGGCAGCAGATACAGACCGGTCCATCCGGCTGGCGCATACGAACTGGTCTTCTTCAGTGGCCTCGGCCAACCTGGCCAAGGCCGTGTTTGAGGAAAAAC
>JBKHJS010000040.1:0-15115 GCA_046537995.1 Desulfobacterales bacterium | reverse complement strand
GGCCTTCCCTGTTTTCCCTTGACGGGGCGGGCCGGTTCTTATAGAGATAAAGCAGAATCAACGGTCAATCCGACCGAAATCCATCACAGGAGTATCAAATATGAATTGGGATTGGGAAAAGCTCCAGCAGCGGCAAAAGGAGCGCAGCAGGCAAGGCGGCGGCGCCGGGGGCGGCGGGCCGCAGCCGCCGAATATGGATGATATCATCAACAAGTTCAAAAACCTGAGGTTTTCCTGGGGCTGGATCGGTATTGTGATCGCCGTTGTTGTGATTATTATCGGCGCCACCACGATCTACACGGTGGAAACCAATGAGGTGGGCGTGATCCAGCGTTTCGGGGAATATAACCGCACCACCCAGTCCGGGCTCCATTTCAAGCTGCCCATCGGCATTGAAAAAGTCACCAAGGTAAAAACCAAGCGGGTTTATACCGAGCAGTTCGGCAAGGCCGAGGAGTTGTCCGGCACAACGCATGGCAAAGGCCGGGATGAAATCGAGGCGTCCATGATGCTCACCGGGGATTTGAATGTGGGCGTGGTTCCCTGGATTGTGCAGTACCGGATCAAGGATGCCTATAATTACCTTTTTAACGTCGCGGATGTGCGCAAGCTTATCCGGGACATGGCCGAGGCTTCCATGCGGCTGGTGGTGGGCGATCGCAGTATTAACGAGGTGATCAGCAAACGCCAGGAGATCGCCACGGCCGCGCAAAGGCGTCTGCAGGAGGACCTCAATGAAGCCGAGACGGGAATCCAAATCGCTACTGTGGAGCTGGGCAACACCAACGTGCCCGAGCCGGTGCAGGACTCGTTTAACGAGGTCAACCGGGCGGTCCAGGAAAAAGAAGAACTGATCTACAAGGCCCGCAAGGATTATAACCAGGTGATTCCCAGGGCCCGGGGCCAGGCGGAGAAAACCATTGAAACCGCCAAGGGCTACGCGTTTAAACGGACCAACCGGGCCGAGGGGGATGCCTCCCGGTTTCTGGCCCAGTACGAAGCCTATAAACAGGCCGAGGAGGTTACGCGCCGCAGGCTGTACCTGGAGAAAATGGAAGATATCCTGCCGAAGCTGGGGGATAAATATATTGTGGACGGCCAGCAGGACAACCTGCTGCCGCTGCTGAATCTCGGTTTGAAAAAGGGTGCCCAAAATGCAGGCCAATAAATATATCGCAATTGTGATCGTTGTCATTATCGCCGGGTTTGTTTTCCTGTCCTCGGTCTACAGAGTGGATGAAACCGAGCAGGTTGTCATTACCCAGTTCGGAAAGGTCATGGGAGATTCGGTCACGGATCCGGGATTATACTTCCGGATCCCGTTTATCCAGCAGGTGAACTTCTTTCCCGAAAATATTCAGGCATGGGACGGGGAACCCGGGCAGATTCCGACCCTGGACAAGACCTATATCTGGGTGGACACCTTTGCCCGCTGGCGCATCACGGATCCGGTGGCGTTTTTCAGAACGGTCACCGATGTCCCAAGCGCCATGGGCCGGCTCGATGACATCATCAATCCTGCGGTGAGAAACGCGATTACTTCCCACGAGCTGATTGAAACCGTGCGCAACAGTGACCGGGAAATGACCACCCTGGACCAGGAGGAACTCGACGAGGTCAAAAGCGAGGCAATCAAGGAAGTGGTCGAGGAAAGCGAGGAAGAGGAAAAGCGGCAGTACGAGATCGAGGTGGGGCGTGCCAAGCTCACCCAGATGATGCTCACCGAAGCCCAGCCCAAGCTTGACAAGTTCGGAATTAAACTCATTGATGTCAAGATCAAGCGGGTCAATTACGTGGAAGGCGTTCGCCGGTCCGTATATAACCGTATGATCGCTGAGCGCAAGCAGATGGCTGAAAAGATCCGGTCCATGGGGCAGGGAGAGGCCCGGAAAGTCGAGGGTGACAAGGAACGGGACCTGCTCGAGATTCAGTCGGGCGCCTACCGGACGGCAGAAGAGCTCAAGGGTGAAGCCGATGGCAAAGCCACCAACATTTATGCCGAGGCCTACAGCAAGGCTCCGGAATTTTATTCCTTTCTCAAGTCCATGGACGTGTACACGACTTCCCTGGAAGGCTCGGATCTGATTCTTTCCACGGATTCGGAGTTCCTTCAGTATTTAAAGCAGTCCCGCGCCTCATCAGGTGGGGCTTCAAAATAATTGCCGCATAAAAAAACCGGGAAAACGCATGCGTTTTTCCCGGTTTTTTATACACGAACCGAAAGGTACCATTTTATTTACTTTCCTTTTCGTCTCTGATGCCTTGTCCGTGCCAGTAACTTGCGGTGCTTATGTTTGCGCATTTTTTTCCTGCGTTTTTTCACAACGCTACCCAATGGCTCACCTCCTTTCCTGACAAATCCGGTCAGTTGATTTCAAACCTGAAAAAGGTTTCACGAAAACTTGATTTATCGCAAAAAAATAACATATTGTCTGCAGGGTGTCCATAGTTTTCTGCGGGCCGGGCACCTGCAACGATTTGTCCCGCAAACCCGGAAAAGCGGATTTCTCCCGGAATCGGCAGAGAAATGACAATGCCGCAGGATACACCGCAATTCAGCGCGGAACAGGTTGCCGTGGTCAGCCGGGCGGTGGCCACGGCCGAGGACCTGGTCAGTGATTACTACAAGCTGTCTGCCACCCGGATGCGAAGGCTCAACTATGATGTCAAAACCGTATCCGATCTGTTTCCAAACGAGATCGTGGCGGATCATTTTGCCCAGATTGTCCGGTACAGGGCGGAGAAAAAAGATTCCCTGCTGAAAACCGACGTGGAAGACTTTTATAAAATATGTCTTCAGGATCATTCCATTTTGCCGGTGGTGAAGCGATTCACGGAAATTGAACTCCACCCGTTTCTCCTGTATGTTATCTGCCACGAGCTGGTTCACGTGGTCCGCTTCCAGCGTTTTGAGCAGCAGTTTCATGTGCCGCAGGACCAGAAGCAGGCCGAGGAAATCCGGGTGCACCGGATTACCCACGACATGCTGGCAGGTGCAAATATTGCCGGAATGCAGCCGGTTCTTGATTTTTACGGGAACTGGCGCAATGCACCGGATATGTTAATGCCGTGAAAAAATACCCGTAAAAAAATTGCGGTGCCGTCTTGACAACCCGGAATTATGAACTATATTGATAACGACTATCAATTAGGGACGCAATATCCGGGTATCATTCTGAAAACAGGAGAGATTTCAGCGATGCCAATTTATGAATACAAATGTGAAGCCTGTGGCGGGGTGCACGAAATTCTGCAGAAGATGTCCGATGCCCCCTTGTCAAAGTGCCCTGACTGTTCGGGAGCGCTGCATAAGCGGATTTCCCAGTGTACATTTCACTTGAAAGGAACCGGTTGGTATGCCACCGATTATGCCAATAGTTCCAAGACACCTTCATCTTCCGGCAAACAACAACAGGATTCTCAGCCAAAAGAATCCTCTGACAACGCGCAATCAACAACCAGCAGCAACAACGGCGAAAGCGATTCATAACAGAACTTACGGATCTGTCTGCGGCCCGGGCTGATAAATCCCCGACAGCGCCTGGCGGGAATGGACAAAAGATCTATGTCCGGATGCATGGTTTTGCGTTAGATGTTGTAATCATTGAGTTTTATTTACTTTTGAATCGAAATTATTAAAAACCGCTAGAAACGACAAAAGGAGAAGTGGGCAATGAAGATCAAACCGTTAAATGATCGCATTCTGGTAAGACGCTTGGAAGAGGAATCCAAAACAAAGGGCGGTATTATCATTCCGGAAAGCGCAAAGGAAAAGCCGGCCCAGGGAGAAGTCGTGGCGGTCGGCGACGGCAAGCTCGGAGATGACGGCAAGCGGATGCCGTTGCAGGTAAAAGCCGGGGACCGGGTGCTGTTTGCAAAGTATGCCGGCACCGAGGTCAAGATTGAAGACGAAGAGCACCTGGTGATGCGGGAAGACGACATTCTGGGTATTATCGAATCGTAAACGCGCGGTTTGCAACTAAAGTGGAATTCAAAAGAACTGGAGGGAAAACGATATGACGGCAAAAGATATAAAGTACGGGTACAAGGCCCGTGAAAAGATGCTAAACGGGGTATCCAAGCTTGCTGACGCGGTGGTCGTAACACTGGGCCCCCGGGGCCGCAACGTGGTGATCGAAAAATCCTGGGGTTCGCCCACGGTCACCAAGGACGGCGTAACCGTGGCCAAGGAGATCGAATTTGAGGACAAGTTCGAAAACATGGGCGCCCAGATGGTCAAGGAAGTGGCCAGCAAAACCAGTGATATGGCCGGTGACGGCACCACGACTGCCACCGTGTTGGCCCGCTCCATATATTCGGAAGGCCAGAAGCTTGTGGCCGCGGGAAACAATCCCATGTCCATCAAGCGCGGCATTGAGGAGGCAGTGGAAACAGCGGTCAAGGAACTGGCCAGTTTGAGCCATCCGGCAAACGAACAGCGGGAAATCGCGCAGATCGGGACTATTTCGGCAAATAACGACGAGGCCATCGGCAACATCATTGCCGAAGCCATGGAAAAGGTCGGCAAGGAAGGCGTGATCACGGTTGAAGAAGCCAAGTCCATGGAAACCTCCCTGGACGTGGTCGAGGGCATGCAGTTTGACCGGGGCTATACCTCCCCGTACTTTGTTACAGACGCGGAAAAGATGATCGTGGATATGGAGGATGCATATATCCTGATCAGTGAAAAGAAAATCGGCAGCATGAAGGATCTTCTGCCGATCCTGGAGCAGGTTTCCAGGACAAGCAAGCCCCTGCTTATTATCGCCGAAGACGTGGAAGGCGAAGCCCTGGCAACGCTGGTGGTCAACAAGCTGCGCGGCACCCTGAACGTCGCAGCAGTCAAGGCCCCCGGGTTTGGCGACCGCCGCAAGGCCATGCTCCAGGATATCGCCATTCTCACCGGCGGCCAAGTGATCTCCGAAGACGTGGGCCTGAAGCTGGAAAGCGTCTCCATTGACGATCTTGGACGGGCCAAGCACATATCCATTGACAAGGACAATACCACCATTGTCGATGGCGCAGGCGCCAAGGAGGATATTGAAAAGCGCGTCAAGCAGCTCCGCGCACAGATTGATGAGACCGACTCCGATTACGACCGTGAAAAGCTGCAGGAGCGGCTGGCCAAGCTCGTGGGCGGTGTTGCGGTGATCAATGTTGGGGCGGCCACCGAGACCGAGATGAAGGAAAAGAAGGCGCGCGTGGAAGACGCCTTAAACGCAACGCGTGCAGCCGTGGAAGAAGGCATTGTCCCCGGCGGCGGTGTTGCCCTGGTTCGGTGCATGGCAGCCCTCGGCAAGCTGGATCTCGGAGCGGAAAGACAGCTCGGGGTCAATGTCGTCATGCGGGCCATGGAAGAGCCCCTGCGCCAGATCGCCAATAATGCCGGATATGAAGGCTCCGTGGTCATCGATCAGGTCAAGAAGGAAAAGGAGAACCACGGGTATAACGCAGAAACCGGCAAGTTTGAGGACCTGATGAAGGCCGGTGTGATTGATCCCACAAAGGTGGTACGCTTTGCCTTGCAGAACGCGGCAAGCGTGGCTGCCCTGATGCTGACCACCGAGGCCATGATCGCCGAAATCCCCGAGGAAAAGGGTGAAGGCGGCGGCATGGGCGGTGGCGCCGGCATGGGCGGCATGGGCGGCATGGGCGGAATGGGCGGCATGATGTAGCCCTTTCGCTTGGTATTTCGGTACCAGCCGGATTTGTTGACTCAGAAAGTGTTCCAGCGCCTTCATGCAGCATGCTGCATGAAGGCGCTTTTATTTGTATCTCCCGGCATTCCGCAGATCGGGGCTTTTTGTTCGTCACCATTATTCTTGACAGCAGCCCGCAATCTCGGATAATGAATGCCTGAACCATAAGTTGCGTTCTCAGGCAAGACGTGAATACCGGAATTTAAAGTTCAAAATCAATTCAAGCGTACCAGCTTCAAATCAATCAAACGGATCAAAAGAGGCGTTCATGAATTCGGATAAGTTCAATGTTATTGCCATGGTGGCAGATGCAAGCCCGATGGTGCAGTTTGTGATTTTTTTGCTCCTGGCTTTTTCAGTGGCCACCTGGGCGATCATTCTGATCAAGTACGTGCAGGTCCGCCGCGCATATAACGAGTCGGCCTTTTTTATCGAGTATTTCTGGAAGACGCGGGATTTCTCCAATTCCTTTGCCAAGGCAAAGGAGCTTCGCTACAGCCCGGTGGCACGGATATTCCGGATCGCCTACATGGAGCTGAAAAAATTAAACCGGCTCGCCTCCACTGCCTCCCAGTCTGCTGAGCACGGCGGAGATGTTGCCGCGGGCAAAAAGACCATGGGCGTTGAAACAGTGCGGCGGGCCCTGAACCGATCGGTAACCATGGAAAGCCTCCGGTTGATTCAAATGGTGCCGTTTCTGGCCACCACCGGCAATATTTCCCCGTTTATCGGCCTTTTCGGAACGGTCTGGGGCATTATGCATTCCTTCCACGGCATTGCCTATAAACAGGGGGCGACCAGCCTGGCCGCGGTGGCACCGGGAATTTCCGAGGCACTGGTGGCAACCGCGGCCGGCCTGGCGGTTGCGATTCCCGCCGTGATCGGGTATAATTATTTTACCCAGAAAATCAGGATACTTGAATCCGAGATGGAGAGTTTTTCTTCGGATTTTATCAATATCGTGGAAAGTGATTACATGGCATATCGGGAGGCTGCAAAGTGATGACCAATCGCGATCGCGATTCCCTGCTCTCGGACATCAATGTCACGCCGTTTGTGGATGTGATGCTGGTGCTGCTGATTATTTTCATGGTTGCGGCCCCGATGATGGTACAGGGCGTGGATGTGGCGATTCCGGAGACCAGATCCGCACAGCAGCTGGACACGGAAAAAGAACCGCTGGTGATATCGATTGACAAAGACGCGGTGATCCGGATCAATGATTATGAAGTTGACATGGATCTGCTCGGGGAAAAACTGGGCAAGATTTTCGAGAACCGCACTTCCAGGGAGGTTTTTTTAAAAGCGGACGAAAATGTGGCCTATGGCCGCGTGGCAGCAGTGATGGGCGAAATTCAGAGCGCAGGCGTGGAAAGACTGGGCGTGGTCACCGAGCCGAACGGGGAGACCGGAAGATCCGAAAAGGACTGAGCAAATCCGTGATGCGTGACAAAACCAGGCAATCCGAAGCCGTTGAACTGTATCGGCCGGTTGGACAATTTTCCTCTCTGGGCATTTGCCTGCTGATTTCCCTGTTTGTTCACGTTTTGATTCTTGGCGGTTTGATGTTATCTCCCCTGGGGGCATCAGACAACAGGCTGACAGAGCGCGGCAAGGCGATCAACGTGGATTTGGTGGCAATGAACCCGGAGGTTTCCGCGCCCCCGGAAAAGGAGTCTTCGGAAAAGGAGTCTTCGGAAAAGGAGTCTTCGGAAAAGGAGTCTTCGGAAACCGTGTCTTCAGAGGACGCTTCAGCCGAAAGCAGCACCCCGCAAAGCCCAAAGGCAGACGCGGCTCAGCCGATTCCGGTGAAAAAAAGCGCAAAGAAGAATATCCCCGAGGATTCCGAAGTGAAAATGCCGGAGGCGCCCGAGCCGGAGACCAAAACCGCAATGAAGAAAAAGACCTTTGACAGGGAAAAGGTGCTTGAAGACGCGGTCCGGCAGATGGGGGAAAAATCCAGCCAGCAGCGGCCCAAGTCGATCGAGGACCGGATTGCCCGGATGGGAAAGGATGCGGGCGATCAGGGCTACCCGGAGCAAAGCGGCAACAGCCGGAATGCGGATACGGGCGGCAAGCCATCTTCAGAAGAATACAGCCGCATGGAGATCTACCAGGCCGAGGTCGCGGTATTGATGAAGCAGAACTGGAATTTTAATCCGGACATGGCCGGCAGCACCAAGGGACTGGAGGCCCGCCTGGTCATCCGGATTCAGCCCGACGGAACGGTTTCGGAAGTCTGGTATGAAAAGCGTTCGGGAAATGAATACCTGGATGAATCGGCCTACAGGACCGTGAAAAAGGCAAGTCCCCTGCCGCCGCTGCCAGAAGGCCGCCAACAGTACCACCTGGTTTTGGGCTTTACCCCCTCCGGGCTGGCACACTAGGAAAAAGACTGCAGGCCGCGGTCAGGCCGGCAAACTTAAATCTGGATGGATTTCATGACAAATACGATGAGATTGTTTTTCAAAATCATGATCTGCGCATGTGCGCTTGTGCTGGTTTCAAGTGCCTGCCTGCAGGCGGCCGATTATGATTACATCAACATCAGGGAGCCTTTCTCGCAGAAGATTCCAATGGCGATTCCGGTGTTTAAAGCCCTGTCCCAGGGGTCCACTGAAAAGCAGGTGGCGCAAAACGCTGCGGCCATGCTGGAGGAGGCACTGGCATATACCGGTTATTTCAAGATGATCGACCGGGATGCCTTTTTGCAGGATCCGGGAGAGCAGGGCATTGCCATGGATGCGATCAAATTCGACAACTGGACGGATATCGGTGCGGAACTGCTGCTCACCGGCGGTGTGCGCCTGGAATCCGGGGTGCTGCAGATGGAGTTCCGGCTTTTTGATCCCTATCGGCAGGAGATGATTCTGGGCAAACGCTACACCGGGAAGATAGACGGCCAGCGAAAGATGGTGCTTCGGTTCTGCGGCGAGATGATCAAGCGCCTGACCGGACGCCAGGGATTGTTTGACAGCCGGATCGCGTTTGTCGGCACCGGAGATGAAGGCAAGGCGGTTTATGTCTGCGATTTTGACGGCAAAAACCTCAAGCGGGTCACGGAGCCCCAGAGCATCGTTGTTTCACCGGCATGGGGACCCAATGGCCGTTTTATTGCATATACCGCCTATACCGACGGACACCCGCGTATTTATATCAGCGATTTACAGGATGGCTCGATCCGTGAATTCTCATCACACGAAGGAATAAATCTTACGCCCGCCTGGCGTCCCGGCAGTTCCACTTTGGCAGCCACGCTCTCCTTTGAAGGCGATGAGGAGATTTATCTTTTGACCGAAACCGGAAAAATTGATAAAAGACTTACAGAAAGCTGGGGCGTGGATGTATCTCCCGCGTTTTCCCCGGACGGAGAGAAAATGGTTTTTGTGTCCAGTCGTTCCGGCTCCCCCCAGCTCTATGTAAAGGATATGCAATCCGGCTCCGTGCGGCGGCTGACCTACGAGGGTTCCTACAACACCCAGCCGGACTGGTCCCCGGCGGGCGGTCAGGTCGTATACTCCGGGATGAAAGACGGCCGGAGTGATATTTACGTCATTGACGTGGACTCTGGAGAAAGCAAGCGGCTGACCCGCAAGGCAGGCGACAATGAAGCCCCGAGCTGGTCTCCGGACGGGAGCATGATCGTGTTTACATCCACCCGCACGGGCAAATCACGAATTTTTGTAATGACGGCATCAGGCACGGATCAGCGGAAGCTCCTGGATATGGCCGGCAAGCAGCAGTTGCCGGACTGGTCTCCGCCCAAAAGGAAGTAATGAACCATTCCGGGTTTTTTCCATTTTTTGCAGGAGCATTGATTGCTCGACCCACATCCAAAAGGAGGACATCATGGCGAAAAAATTGAATATGAAGTTTACCCTGCTATGCATTGTGATGCTGAGCCTCGCCTTTACCGTGTCATGTGCGAAAAAAACACCGGAGACAACTACCGAGTCGGAGCAGACCGAGGCGGCCGAAAGCCGGGATATGGAATCGCAGGCAGATACCGAACAGGCTGCTGAAGATGAAGATACGCTCACCGAAGAGGAACTCGAGGCCCGCAGGCAGGCCGAAGCCGAGGATCGGGAGGAGGCCGCAGATGCCAGGGACCGGTTTGTTTCCGAAAAGGTTTATTTCAAGTTTGATGACTCCTCCCTGACTGACAGTGCACGGGAAGTGCTGCGGGATAAGATTCAGTGGCTCCGCAATCATCCGGATGCGTGCGTGATTATCGAGGGGCACTGCGATGAGCGCGGCACGGACGAGTATAACCTGGCACTGGGATCGCGGCGCGCGGAAAGTGTCAAGGATTTTCTGACCAAGGCGGGCATTAAGGGCTCGCGCCTGACCACGATCAGCTATGGAGAAGAACGGCCCGCGGAGGAAGGGGATAACGAAGATGCCTGGGCCAAAAACCGCCGCGCTGAATTCCGGTTCTGCAACGACGAGTAGGCCGAAAAAAAGGTCTGCCCCGCGTACCGGCAATGAAAAGAGGGATGTATAGAGAAGATGCATAAAACTTTTGTTGCTCTGAGTCTGCTGGCATTGGTCGGACTGATGCTTATGGGGTCCGGGTGTGCCACCAATGCGGATGTGCATCAGCTCCGCAATCGCATTGAAAAACTGGAAAAGCGGAACCAGGAGTTAAGCTCCTCGATCAAACGCTCGAATAACGCGATCGACCGCTTGAATAAAGCGCTTTCCGGGGACAAGCAGCAGCGCAATGATATCCGGGAATTGTTTGCCAGTCAGGATGCGGCTTTTGATGAGCTGAAGTCGGATTTGCGCAAAATCCGAGGGAATTTCGAGGAAACCGAATACCGGATCAGCAAGGATGTGGCCTTCCTGCGCGAAACGCTCGATGAATCCCGCGAGCGGATCAACGAAAATGCCGAAGACATTGAGTACCACGATAAGCGTCTCTCCCGGCTCGAGACTTTCATGGGCATGGAAACCACGGACAAGTTTGAAGCTATGGCTGAATCCAAATTTCCGGATAAATCCGAACTGGAAAACCTCAGCGAGGAGGAGCTTTACAGCACCGCCAAGCAGGCTTATGACAACACAGAGTATCAGGCCGCGGTGCAGGGATTTGAGCTTTTTCTGGAAAAATTTCCGGATTCGGAAAAAGCCGATAACGCCAGATTCTGGATCGGCGAGGTTTATTTCGCCGAAAAATGGTACGAAAAGGCCATCCTCGAATACGAAAACGTGATCAAAAATTATCCCGAGGGAAACAAGGTGCGCGGGGCGTATTTAAAACAGGGCATGGCCTTTGCCAAGCTCGGCGAAAATGCCAATGCCCGCCTGATACTGCAGACATTGATTCAAAAATACCCGGACAGCGACGAGGCCAAAATCGCCAAGAAGAAACTGGCGAGCATGAAATGACAAGCCGGATAGGGATGATTCAAAGGCCATGGCAACCTTTATCGGCATAGATCCCGGATTGGCAGCCACCGGGATTGCCGTGATCGAAGGCGCGGGCCTGGAGGTTCACCACTATTCCTATGGAACCATTCAGACAGATGCCGGGCAGGACCTGCCGCAGCGATTGGACCGTATTTTTGCCGATCTCTCGGAAATTCTGGATCAGGTCCGCCCGGATGCCATGATGGTGGAAGATGTTTTTTCCCTGCCCAGGTATCCGAAATCCGGGATCACCCTGGGACAGGTCACCGGCGTGATCCTGCTGGCCGGGTATCGGGCGCAAATCCCGGTTCAGCAGGTTGCCGTCCGGGAGGTCAAGCAGGTGCTCACCGGCAACGGCAATGCCGGCAAGCAGCAGCTCGAGGCAAGTGTCCGCCGGCGGCTGGATCATCCCGAAGCCATCAAGCCTTCTCATGCCTCCGACGCCCTGGCCATGGCATTGGTGGGGCTTTACCGGGAGAATTCGCCCGCATCGGCTTTTTTTCGTACCTGAGCCGGGATCCGGAATGTATCACACGAAAGATTTACCGCATCTGCCACGATTTTACTTATGATTGCATATCTTGAAGGTTCGCTGCTGAAGAAGGAATCCGACCGGGTGTTGCTCCTTGTCAATCACGTGGGCTACGAGGTGCTGGTGCCCGCCTTTGTCATGGAAACCATCGACCCCCTGGTCCCGGGGGAACACCTTTGCCTTTACATTTACTACCACCAGACCGAACACCAGCCCAAACCGGTGCTCATCGGTTTTAACCTGGAGGCGGAGCGGGAGTTTTTTCAACTTTTCATCAGCGTGGAGGCCATCGGCCCCTTAAAGGCGGTCAAGGCGCTCAACATTCCGGTAAAGGAAATCGCCCGTGCCATTGAATCCAAGGATTCCGCCCCGCTGAAGCGTTTAAACGGCATCGGCGAGCGCACGGCCCATAAGATTATCGCCACCCTGGAGGGGAAAATGGGCAAGTTCGCGCTGATTCGTGATCTGCCGGAAAAGCCCGCCGAGCCGGTCGCGGATTTTGTCGACCAGGTCGTCGGCGTGCTCGTGGATCAGCTCGGACATCGCCCGGCAGAGGCAAGAGAGATGGTGGCTGCGGCAATGGAGCGAAAACCGGATCTTTCCACCCCGGAGGATTTGTTTGAAGAGGTCTACAGGGGGCAGGTCGGCAATGAACAGTAACGGGTTCAAATTTTCCTCATCCGGACACGGCATTGTTTCCGGCCAGTGCCTGCCCACGGATAACGAACCGGAGATGATATCGCTGCGCCCGGAGCGGCTTGCCGATTACATCGGCCAGGGCGAAACCATTGAGACCCTCAAGATTGCCATTGAAGCCGCCAGGCTTCGCGGCGATGCACTGGAGCACGTCCTTTTGCACGGTCCGCCGGGACTCGGCAAAACCACCCTGGCCCATATTATCGCAAATGAAATGGGCGGCAAGCTTGTGATCACCTCCGGGCCGGCCCTGGAAAAGGGCGGGGATTTAATCGGCATGCTCACCCAGCTCGAAACCGGGGACGTGTTTTTTGTCGACGAGATTCACCGGCTGTCCAAGATCGTGGAGGAGCTTCTCTATCCGGCCATGGAGGATTACTGCATTGATTTTGTCTTTGACAAGGGCATTAATGCCAGAAGTCACAGGTTCAGATTAAAGCAGTTCGTTCTGGTGGGGGCCACCACCCGGATGGGCCTGCTTTCCTCTCCCTTGCGCGACCGGTTCGGGATTTTCAGGAGCCTGGATTTCTATGACCAGGCAGACCTGGAAAAGATCGTAAACCGCTCGGCCCGGCTGCTGGAGCTGCAGATTGACCCCCGCGGCGCGGAGGAACTGGCCCGGCGCTCCAGGGGAACGCCCAGGATCGTCAATCGGCTTTTAAAGCGGGTGCGCGATTACGCCCAGGTACGCTGCGACGGCCGGATCAGCAGATCCGCGGTGGCAGATGCCCTGCGCCTGGAAGGCGTGGATTCACAGGGCCTGACGCCCCTGGACCGCCGTTATCTGCAGACCATCATCGACTATTATGCCGGCGGCCCGGTGGGCATCGAGGCCATTGCCGCCACGCTCCAGGAAGAAACCGACACCCTGGTCGACGTGGTGGAGCCTTACCTGCTCAAAATCGGGTTGCTGGTGCGCACTTCTTCGGGCAGAAAGGCGGCTCCGGCGGCATTTTCCCACCTGGGATACCCGGTCGGGCAGTAATCAAAATGGGGCGCGTATGCCGGTGATTTCCCTGACCACCGATTTCGGGCTCACAGATCCCTACGCGGGCATCATGAAGGGCGTGATTGCCTCGATTTGCCCTGAGGCCAGCGTCATTGATCTCACCCACCAGATAGACCCCCAGGATGTGCACGGCGCGGCTTATGTCCTTTCTGACGCCCGGCCGTATTTTCCCGCAGACGCAGTTCATGTCTGCGTGGTGGACCCGGGCGTGGGCAGCGGGCGCCGGATCATTGCCCTTAAAACTGCCGCCGGGGTGTTTCTGGCGCCGGATAACGGCGTGTTGAGCCTGGTCATGGAAGACCTGCCGCCCGTGAAAGTCTTTTGTGTGGAAAACCCTGATATTTTCCTGCATCCGGCCAGTCAAACGTTTCACGGAAGGGATGTTTTCGCCCCGGCCGCGGCCCATCTGGCATGCGGCATGCCGCTGGGGCGGCTGGGCGCGCCGGTGGCCGCTCATTTTCTGGTGCGCCTGGATTTCGGGCCACAGCCGGTTGTTGACAAGGACGGCGCGCTGACCGGGGCAATTGTTGCCGTGGACAGGTTCGGCAACCTGGTTTCCAATATCACCCGGGCGCATCTGCAGGAGGCTTTCGGAATCCGGGACGCGCAGGACGCTTCGGTTTGCGTGCAGGTGGGCGATCAGGTCATATCCGGAATTGTCAGTTCCTATCAGTCGGTGGGGCAGGGCGCACCCCTGGCAATTATCGGAAGTACCGGCAGGCTGGAGATATCGGTTAACTGCGGCAGTGCCGCCAGGTATTTTTGTGCCGGCCGCGGCGATCGGGTGACGCTCCGGCAGGCGTGCGACCCCGGGCCGGGGGCGGCTTAACCGCCCGGGGCAAACAGGTGGACAAACCGGCCGAAATCCAGGTTTACGCCGGCAAAGTGATCAAAGGTCACGTCGTTAAATGTCAGTGCGCACTCGGATTTCAGGCGCTCGAAAATGGCCAGGTAATTTGCCAGGATCCGCTGGTGCCAGTCCAGGCCGAGTTCCTGTGCGGTCTGCCGGATGGCATCGGGCTGTCCCTCGATTTCCAGGAAAAAGCCAAAGGGCATGCGGTCCACGCACAGGACCGTGTTGCCGTAGGTGTAAGTTTCCCGGTGTTTTTCGTACACCTGGGCGTTATGATAGCCCAGCGCCTCAAGTATGGCCGCGGCGGTGTCAAAGTCGCTGACTAGGACCTCGAGTTCCCGGTGGACCTTGAAGTCGCGGTTTTCTTCGGGGGCTTCGCCCTTGTAGGTGAGCTCGGCCCGGCTGTCGGTTTTGCGGAGCCGGAGCAGGGCGTTTTTCCGGATCAATGAGGCATCCGCATCCTCGAACCGGATGTTCTGCTCAAAGCTTTTTCCCGTAAATTCCGCGCCGAGGGCTTTAATGCGGCTGCGGGTTTTACCGGGATCTGGCAGGTAAAACTTGACTTCGATTTCCAGGTCCGTATTTGTCATCACCGTTGTCGCTGTCATACGTGTTTTCGTAGTTTCAAAATCCCAATAATTATGCAGAATATCCAGCTTCGCCATAGATGTCAATCTCCTGCTTTTTCTTGGCAAATCGGTATCGGGATCGGTATCGGTATCGAAATCGAAGGAAAAAATGTCGATCCCGAGTGCGTCAACGAAAAAGATAACGAATTGCCGGTGGATTGCTGTTGCTTTTCATGTCCGTGGCGCCCTGCAAAAAATACATGGAGCTTAAAGGGTTTTTCGCAGGGGCCGGCCGACGGGGATAATTTGTTCGAATGCTGACCGCTGGCGCGCTCAATGCATCTC
>JBKHJS010000039.1:0-15161 GCA_046537995.1 Desulfobacterales bacterium | reverse complement strand
CATTTCCCGCCAGGAATCAAAAGGGTTTTTGCTGGTTCATCACTCCCGCCTCTTTTCCAGAAGTCTTCAAGGATCTGAATAAACTATACCGGCAACCAAGCGCGGGTTCGCAAGAGGGAGGCGTCTTTGGATCGTATGGAAATACGGGTTGACTTCAGGCGGCCGGGTAGGGTATTCAACGATTGATGGAAACAGTCGATGGAGAAATGCAGAGATTTATAGGCTCTTATATCGTGTTTGGATGGCCATGGCAAGAATGATTTGGGGGTAATAATGAAAGAGACCGGTGCGTTAAGCGGCATTACGGTGCTGGATCTGTCCCGGCTGCTGCCCGGGCCATATGCGTCCATGATCTTGGCAGATCACGGCGCCCGGGTGATCTGCCTGGAGGATCAGCGGTTTGCAGCAGAGGCCTTTTCCGACAATACGGTCAATCGCGGCAAGGAGCACATGTCGCTGAATTTGAAGTCAGACCGGGGTAAAAAGATCTTTTTTCAGCTTGCGCAATCCGCGGACGTGGTTCTGGAGGGATTCCGGCCCGGGGTGACCGCGCGGCTCGGGGTGGATTACGAAACGGTCAAGTCCGTGAATCCGAAAATCGTGTACTGTTCGATTACGGGATACGGGCAAACTGGGCCATACTCCGGCCTGGTGGGCCATGATGCCAATTACCTGAGCGTGGCCGGGGTCCTGGATATAAACGGCGAGGCCGGCGGCAGGCCACTGATACCCGGTATCCAGATCGCGGACATGGCAGGCGGGGGGATGAATGCGGTGATCGGCATCATGCTTGCCCTGTATTCCCGGGAAACCACAGGACAGGGCCAGTATATCGACATTTCCATGACAGACGGGTCCTTGAGCCTGATGTCCCTTGCACTGACTCTCCAGCAGGCTGCGGGCGGTCCCTTGCGGCGGGGCGATTCGCTCTTGTCCCATCATTATGCATTTTACAATACGTATGAGACCGCTGACGGGCGCTATCTGTCCATTGGTGCCCTGGAGCACCGTTTCTGGAAAAACCTGTGCGAATTCTTCGAAGTCCCGGAGTACATCCCGCTGCAGTATGACGAAAACCGGCGGGAGGAAATCCTGGAATTTTTCCGCGCGCAGTTCAAGTCCCGTCCCCTGGCGCACTGGACGGAAGTGCTGGCAAATCGCGATATCTGCTGGGCGCCGGTGCAGAATCTATCCGAGGTGCTTGAAGACCCGAATTTTTCGCACCGGGAAATGGTGGTGGAACTTTCCGGAAAAAACGGCCACAGGCTTACCGCCCTGGGTGCGCCGGTGAAGCTCTCGGACAACCCGCCCCGGGTTAAAGACATGCCCCCGGACTTTGGCGCCGATACCCGGGCGATTTTAAAGGAGCTCGGCTACGAAGAAGCGGCAATCGAATCCCTTGTTAAAGCGGGAGCGGTCTGAGGATCCTCCCGGAACCCGGATGCGGCCAAAACGTGAACAGATCTGCAGGTATGCAATAAAAAATGACAACATCCCTTGAAAAGGCCAAGCAGAACCCGGAATCCATGAAGGCCCGGATCCTGGAAGCCGCTCGCAAGATATTCGGCGAGTACGGGTTTCACGGCACCACCACCCGCATGATTGCAAAGGCGGTGGATATTGATATTTCCACGCTGTACTACCACTGGGGCGAAAAGGGGGATCTCTACGAGGCCGTGATCCGGGACATCAACGACGGGATGGGCGGCAAGCTCATCGAGGTGGAAAAAAAGATCAAGGGCAAGCCCCTGGCCAGGCGGCTGGATATCGCCATTGATGAAATGGTGGATTACCTGTTTGAAAACCCGGAAATTTCAAACCTGACGCTGTTTCGCTACTTTATGAAAACCCGCCACGGCAGTCTGCTTGACTTCAGGGTCCCGGAATACCTCTCGGATATCGCCTATTCCATGGGGCTGGCAGAAGACCGGAAAAACGTGCCAGTGGAGGCCCGCATGAAGGTGCTGTCCATCATGAACGCCATCCACAATTTCGTATCCGGCGAGAATTTTTTCCGGCCCATGATGGAACTGGACCGGGAGCAATACATCCTCCAGGCCAAGGAAACACTGAAGTTTTTCAACCTGGCTGCCTTTACCTAAAGGTTCGCATTTGCAGGCCGCGGCCGGCCCGAAGTTTTATTCGGGCGGAGCCATGTTAAGTTCCTTTAAGCGCCGCAGGACCTTCTCCTGCACGGTGAGCAGGTCCTGCTTGAGGATTTCGAGTTCCTCCATCCGGCTGTTGATCTCCTTTAGCTTTTTCTTGCCGTAGGCATAGGTCTTTTTCAGCTGTTTTTCCTCATCCATGTCAAAATCAGCCATGCCGATCATCTCGGCAATTTCGTCCAGGGAATAGCCCAGGCGCTTGCCGCGCAGAATCAGCTTTAAGCGGGCGCGGTCCCGCTTGTCATAGATGCGGTGGTTGCCCTTGGTGCGCTGCGGGGAGATCAGCCCTTTTTCCTCGTAAAACCGGATTGCCCGGGTACTGATGTCGAGTTCGTCTGCAAGTTCCGAAATGGAAAAGGTTCGGTCTTCCGGTTTGACTTTCGGCGGATTCATATTGCTGCTCCTTTCAACGATTGATCCGTGTGGGCGTCCGTGATCCGGCATCCGATCCGCATTCCCTGCAGTCCGGCCGCGTTTTCCGGGTAAACCGGTATATAGTTTTCGCTGAGCCCTTTTGAAAAGCCATTATTCTGCGCCCTGGTTTCTTCAATAACCACATCCAGGGTCTTTCCGATCATGCCTTGGTAAAACCGGCGTTTTTTTTCAAGGCCGAGTGCGCGCATGGTTCGGCATCGCTCCTTGATGCGCGCCTGCGGCACGGCTCCGGCAAACCGCGCGGCCGGGGTGCCCGGCCGGGGGGAGTAGGGAAACACGTGCAGATAGGTGAGCGGCAGGCGTTCAATGAGGCTGCGGGTTTGTTCAAATGCCGCGTCATCCTCGCCGGGAAAACCGATGAGCACGTCCGCCCCGATGGCGGCATCCGGAAACAGGCTGCGGATTTTTTCGACCCGCTCGGAGAAAAGCTCCGGTTCATAGGGCCGCTTCATTTTCTTTAAGACCCGCGGATCACCGCTTTGCAGGGGAACATGAAAGTGCGGGCAGATGCGCGCAGAATCCCGGATCACCCCGAGCAGTTCATCGGTGATCTCTGTGGGCTCAATCGAGCTGAGCCGGATGCGATGGTCGCCCTTAATGGCATCGAGTGCTTTCAGAAGATTGCACAGGTTTGTCTGCGGATTCAGATCCGTGCCGTATTTGCCGATATGAATGCCGGACAGGACGATTTCCGGGGCACCGGTTTCAAGCAGGTTCCGGAATGTGGATACCGCCTGGTCCGGCGGCAGGCTCCGGCTTCTTCCCCGGGTATACGGAACAATGCAGTATGAGCAAAACGTGTCGCATCCGTCCTGGATTTTCAGAAAAGGCCGGGTACGCGCCGAGACCGCCGGGGCGGGTATGGGGTCGAAATGCCGGTAGCCGGAAATATCGGTGTGGCGGATCTCCGGGCCACGGAGGCATGATGCCGTGCCCGCGGCTGTGCGGGCGTGTTTTTCCGGGTGGACGATTTCGGCAATCCGGTGTTTGTGGGCTTGGCCGATCACGTAATCCACGCCCGCCATTGCGGCAAATGCGTCCAGGTCCCGCTGGGCATAGCAGCCCGTAACCACGATTGCGGCATCCGGGTGGCTGCGCACGGCTTTTCGCACTGCCTGGCGCGACTGCATTTCCGCCTTTTGCGTCACTGCACAGGTGTTGATGATGCACAGGCCCGCATCCCCGTTAGAGACGTGGTTTTTCCAGCCGTTTTGGTCCCTGCAGCAGGCGGCAAGGGCCTCGGATTCGGACTGGTTGACCTTGCAGCCAAGGGTGATGATATGTACGCCCTGATTCATCATATGGTCTTTTATGCTTATTCAATCCAGCCGGCTGCCGCCACTGCTTCCTGCCGGTAGCATACAGCCGCCTGGCCCGGCGTGACGGCTTTCTGGGGTTCCCGGAACCGGATTGTCGCGGTGTTGCCGGGACCGGGTTCAATCCGGGCCGCTGCCCCGCGGTGGCGGTAGCGGATTTTCGCACGCACCGGGACCGGTTTTTCCGGTTTCGGGATCAGCCAGTTGACATTGTTGATGCTGCAGGTTTCTTTATACAACGTATTTTCAAATCCCACAACCAATCTGTTGTTTTGCGGATCAATACGCACAACGTAATAGGGGGCCTTAGCCGGGCAGTGGAGCCCCCGGCGCTGGCCGATGGTATAGCGGTGCAGACCCTTGTGCCGGCCGATGACATTGCCTTGGGTATCCACGATGGGCCCGGGTTCGTATACACCTGTCTCCCGGCCTTCCAGGAAATCGCCGTAGTTCTGCCCGGGGATAAAACAGATGTCCTGGCTTTCCCGGTTGGAAACCGGATGCAGGTCGTGCGCTTGTGCGATTTCATGCACCTGTGTTTTTTCCAGATCACCCAGGGGAAAAATTGCGCGGGAAAGCTGCTTTTCCGTGAGCATGGAAAGAAAGTAGGACTGGTCTTTTTTGCGGTCTGCGCCCTTGAGCAACTGCAGGTGGTTTGCTTTTTTCTTGACCCGGGCATAATGCCCTGTGGCCAGGTACGTGGCGCCGAGATTGCGGGCAGCCTCAAGTGCTGTGCCGAACTTGATGATCCGGTTGCACATCACGCAGGGATTGGGCGTTTTGCCGGTCCGGTAGGTCTTGACAAAATAGGCAACGATGTTTTCTTCAAAGGTTTTGCGGCAGTCAATGATGTGCAGGGGGATTTCGATTTGCCGCGTGATCCGCTGCAGTTGCGGGCCCGGCATGTGAGATGAGGCACTTCCCGGGCCGGGGTATTCATTTCCGTGCCGGCGGGATTCGTACCCGGTGATAAAATGAATGCCGATGATGTCCGGATTTTGCTGCTTTAGCAGATGGGCTGCGACCAGTGAGTCGATCCCCCCGCTTAACGCAACAGCTACAGTCATGTCACACCGGGGCGTCGCTGATCAGCATGGTGGCCGGATCCAGGTATAGCTCGGAATCGCTTTGCGTTTCCGCCGGGTTTTCGCCTGGCACTCTTTTTAAATACACGCGGTTTTTGTCCGGGTGAAGCTGAAGCATCAGGTCAAACAGGCCGGAAAACGGGACAAATGAATTCGGAATGCCCGAAGGCGCCACCGGGTCGTCGCGGTGCGTGCGCACGGTAAACCAGAAGACCAACTGGTGGTCCCGGGCGAAATTTTTCAGTCCGTCAAGCCGGGTGTCGTTTTCGTCGGCAAAGGTGAAACCGTCGATCATGATCTGCTGCGGCTTGAAAATCTCGCTTGCCATGAGTTCGGAAATCCGTTTTTCCAGCTTGTCCACGCTGAAGCTTTCGGTTTCAAACGTCATGATAAACCGGTTGTGCAGCAACTGGTTCCAGAGCTTTTCGGTCTGCGGGGTGGCATCTGACTGGGTCAGGCGATAAAAGACCTCCCGGTACCAGAGGTTGACCTTGTCCACCGGATTTTCGGTACTGATATGCAGGATGTTTTTATCGTTTAACATGGCATAGATGGCAAGCTGGACCAGCAGGGCGGTTTTGCCCACGCCCGCCCGGGCAAGGATGGCTGCAAAGCCGCCGTTTTCAATTGCGCCGGCGGCCTGCTCGCCGATCATTTTCAATGGGTCTCGGGATATCAGCGAATCTTTCAGCATTTGTATTTACGCTCCTTATTGTAGTGCGCATTATGGATATTGCCCGGCACACCCGCGGCCCCGGTTTGGCCGGGCAATTACTGGGCCGCTGTTTTGGACGATTGGCGGAGGTTTTTCTCGATTTCCTGGAGCACGGATTTGGGAACTTCCTTGTAGGTTTCAAATTCCATGGTGAACTGGGCCTTTCCCTGGGTCAGCGACCGAAGCACCGTGGAATAGCCGAACATTTCCGCAAGCGGAACGTGGGCCTCAATCACCGTGGAGACGCCTTCATCCTGAACCCCGATAATCACGCCGCGCCTCTGGTTCAACGAACCCATCACGTTGCCCTGGTATTCATCCGGGGTTTCCACGGCCACTTTCATAACCGGTTCGAGCAGGACCGGGCCGGCCTTGTGATAAGCCTGCTGGAATCCTCCCCGGGCAGCTGCCTGAAAGGCCATTTCCGAGGAGTCCACTGCGTGGGAGGAGCCGTCGGTTAAAACGATCCGCACGCCGGTCACCGGGAATTTCATGTAAGGGCCTTTTTTCATGCACTCCCGAAAGCCCTTTTCGCAGGCCGGGATATACAGTGTGGGAATGTTTCCGCCGGTAACCTTGTTTTGAAATTCGAACTCCTCTTCAGTCGGCTCCATGTACCCGATGACGCGTCCGAACTGCCCGGCGCCGCCGGTCTGCTTCTTATGCGTGTAGTCAAACCGGCTCTGCTGGGTTATGGCTTCCCGGTAGGCTACCTGGGGTTCGCCCGTGTGCAGCGAGACACTGTATTCCCGTTTCATCCGTTCCAGGTATACCTCCAGGTGCAGCTCACCCATGCCGGAGATCAGCGTTTCGCCGGTTTCCGGGTTGTAGTTGGTCTGAAACGTCGGGTCTTCCTTGGTAAACCGGTTGAGCGCTTTTGACATGTTGGTTTCCGACTTGTAGTCCGCGGGCTTGACCGCCAGCGTGATCACCGGTTTGGGGATATACATGGAGGACATGGAGAGGTTCATGCCCGGTTCGACGAACGTGTCGCCAGAAGCGCAGTCCACCCCGAACAATGCGCCGATGAAGCCGGCGGGAATTTTGTCCACCTCTTCCATCTTGTCAGCATGCATCCGGACGATCCGGCCGATCTTGATTTTCTTGCCGGAGCGCACGTTGTATACGGTGTTGCCCTTCTTGAGCTCGCCCTGGTAGGTCCGGATATAGGTGAGCTGTCCATAGGGGGTGTCCTCGAGCTTGAATGCCAGGGCCACCAGCGGCGCCTTGTCGTCTGCTGTTAAGGCCACCGGGATTTCCTCCTGGCCGATGTCCAGTGCGTGGCCTTCCACGTCCCTGGGTGAAGGCAGGTAATCGGTTACTGCATTGAGCAGGGGCTGGATGCCCTTGTTTTTGTAGGCCGAACCCATGAGCACCGGGGTGAGCTCCCGCTTAATGGTGCCGTTGCGAATGGCGCCTGCCAGCAGAGCGGCGGAAACCTTCTGTTCTTCCAGAATGGTTTCTGTGAGCTCGTCTGAAAACATGGAAGCGGCTTCCAGCAGTTCCTCGCGCTTTTGCGCGGCCTCTTCTTTGTGTGCATCCGGAATTTCACCGGTCTTGACGGTTTTTCCCCATTCGTCCTCAAAATAAAAGGCTTTCATGGAAATCAGGTCAATTACACCTTCGTGGCCGGCTTCCAGCCCGATTGGAATCTGCAGGGCAACTGCATTGTGGCCCAGTTTTTCCCGGAGCTGGTCTATGACCCGGAAGGGGTTGGCCCCGCTGCGGTCGCATTTGTTGATAAACGCAATGCGCGGAATGTTGTAGCGCTTCATCTGCTGGTCCACCGTGATGGACTGGGACTGCACGCCGCCAACGGCGCAAAGCACCAGGATCGCCCCGTCCAGAACCCGCAGCGAGCGCTCGACTTCCATGGTAAAATCCACATGTCCGGGCGTGTCGATAATATTGACTTCGTATCCGTTCCACGTGCAGTAGGTCGCTGCTGAGGCAATGGTGATGCCCCTTTCCTTTTCCAGGGCCATGGAGTCCATTGTCGCGCCCACGCCGTCCTTGCCGCGCACTTCGTGGACCTTGTGAATCCGCTTGGTCAGATACAGGATCCGTTCTGTCAGCGTGGTTTTGCCGGAGTCGATATGCGCGCTGATACCGATGTTTCTTACATTTTTGATTTCCAAACTCATATACCGTTCACCTTGCCCAAAAAAGATGTTGTCCGCCCGAGGCGAAAATCCAACCTTTATATCTGATTCCAGCTTGACCTGTCAATGGGTTTCTTGCAATTTTTTGAAAAAAAAGCGGAATACAGGAGAAAAAAGAAAGCAGCGCAGATAATGGATCTTCAATATAAACATTTCCGCCGGGCACGCAAGGGCCCTTATTCCGATTCCACGAGCCGGTCGTGGATAAGTCCGTAAAAAGGCGAGGCATGAACCGAGGTAAACCGCCAACCCACATGGGTCATGCAGGCCGCGCAGATTGCCACCTGCCAGAAATATCCGGAAAACCAAGTGAATTCATCCGTAGGAGAGCCGATGGCCCCGCATCCCCAGGCATTTCTGAAACAATCGATTTCAAAAACAATGCCGTGCGGATTGGCAAAGGTATGCTGGTGTGCACCGTCCACGGAAATGCGCTCTTCCGGTCTGGTGATTGCAGCCAGGCATTGCCGGCACAAGAGTTGACGTCCGTCATAGGGGGTTTCTTCGGTTTCGGCTTCTTCCTGCCTTTTGGTTTTTTCGGCAATGTCGGGCTTGAAGAAAAAAACCGGCATGGACACAGGGAAATCGGATTTTTCCGGGACTTTGACTATCCACATATGATATTTCATCCCCTGTTACGCGATTTCCGGATTTGCCGCTGAAACGTTTGAAACCCGCATTTTTTTAATATAATTTTGTTTACATGAATTGTAAATTGAAAAATCAACGGCACAGACTATACACAAAGGCGGAAAACAGACTTTATGTGCGGCGTATCCGGCATTATCTCTGAGTCGCTGTCTGCAGGCGGGCTTCGCAGGCGGGTCGGGAAAATGGGAGAAATTCAGGGTCACAGGGGTCCGGATGACCGTGACGCCTACGTCCATGAAGGCCCGTGGGGCAGATTGGGTCTGGGTTTTGTGCGGCTTGCCATCCTGGATCTCGACACCGGGATGCAGCCGATCCGGTGTCCTGCAGACGACACCGTGATCCTGTGCAACGGCCAGATATACAACTATGTGGAACTTCGCCCCCAGGTGGCCGGGGCCCCGTTTGTTTCCCGGGGCGATATCGAAGTTGCGCTTCATCTGTACCGCAAAAAGGGAATTTCGTTTTTAAACGAACTAAACGGAATGTATGCGGGCGTAATTTTCGATCCGGGGCAAAGAAAGCTGTTTTTGTTCCGGGACCGTTTCGGCATCAAGCCCCTGTATTACGCCGCCGGCCCGGACGGATTCGCGTTTTCCTCGGAGATCAAACCCCTTTATCAGGCCCTGGACCTGGAATGCCGGATCAATGAAACTTGTCTGCCCACATATTTCGTCTATCGCTACGTGCCCGGCAGTCAGACATTGTTTTGCCATATCATGCGCGTGCCCCCGGGCGCGTACCTGGAATTCGACCTGGACGAGAAAACGTTTGCAGTTCACCGATACTGGAATTATCATGTATCCCGGCAGGATATGCCCATTGGTCTCAATGCGGCGGCCCAAGAGTTTTACGAAATTTTTCAGGATGCGGTTCGCATCCGGCTCCGGGCGGACGTGGAGCTGGGGAGCTTTATCAGCGGCGGCATTGACTCCTCGGCGGTGGCGGCAGCGGCCGTGGAGAGTCATCCGGATATGCGGATGTACACGGCCACTTTCAACGAGCCCAAATATGACGAATTGCCCGATGTTCAGCGTTTTTTAAAGGTCCATGCAGCACGCTTTTCCGGTGCAAGACTGCATCCCGCAGCCTGCGGCAGGGACATGCTGCAGCGATTGCCCGAAATTGTCCGCGCCATTGAGGAGCCGATTTCCCTGGGGACCATACTGCCCACGGACCGGATATGCGAGGCTGCCGCCCGGGATGTCAAGGCGGTATTAACCGGTGAGGGCGCAGATGAGATATTTGCGGGTTACCGGAAGTTCATGCTTGAAATGGCGGCAGCGGAATACAGCAGCCTTTCTCCGCGGCTGCAGCAAAAGGTGCAGCAGCGGTACCCGGAACTCGAGGGTTACCTGGCCTTGCGAAGCGCGGATCCCGCAGAGCGCTACATCCAGTCCGAAGCCCTGTTTAGCGGCGATGAGCTCAATGGGCTGCTGGGAAGCCGCACCACGGAACCGGTCTTCCCGGAGGATGCCATGCCGGAACTCGGCGGAGACCAACATCCGGTCAATTCGGCGATTGCATTTGAAAGCCGATGCCGGCTGCCGGATTACGTGGTGCTGAGGCTGGATAAGCTTTCCATGCGGCACTCCCTGGAGACGCGAACGCCGCTGCTCGATTACCGGCTTGCGGAATTTGCCGCAAGGCTGCCGCTGCCCATGAAAGTCAACCTGGCCCTGGACCGGGAAAAGTTCATCTGCGGTTATGCGTTTGCCAAATACGGGCTGCTTGACGCCAAAACCGCGTTTCGCAAAAAACAGCCCTTTACTTTTCCCATGGCGGACTGGCTGTCAGACACAAATCGGCTCCCGGAATCGATCCGGGAGATCCTGTTCGGCAACGTGGTCAAGGACCACAACGTGATCAATCCAGAGTTTGTCCGGGAACTGACAGACAGTGTCACTGCGGCCGGAATCGGGCCTCAGACCCTGGTATCCCAGGCGGACCGGCTCTTTTCGGTGATTGTCTTTACGCTGTGGTACCAGGAGTTTATGCGGGATACGGGAATATAAAAAAGCGAGGGCATTTGGAGACAGGCAAGGTTATATACGATCTGGCAGAAACGTTTACACGGGGATTTCTAGACGTGATGTCCGCGGTTCTGCCCAAAACCGAGCGCACATACGGCTTTGAATTCGAGTTCCTGCCCCACAGGACCATGGATATCAGCGATTTGAAAGCCGTGGAAGATGTGTTTGCACAATACGGCCAGCGGCTGGGCAAAAGCGGGGTGGGGTTTGAAAACGGCACCTTTGTGGACTTTGAGCCCGGGGGGCAGATCGAATACTGCAGTCCGCCGCTTTTGGCTCATGAAGAATCTGCGATAGACGCGCTGCTGGACTTCATGGTGGAAATGAACGCCCGGGTCAAAGACCAGGTCGGCATTGAATACCTGGCTGTGCCGTATTTTCCGGGGCGAAAAGACGCGCCCCTGTGCCTGACATCGGACCGATACGTGAACCTGCATCAGCGCCTGGCAAAAAGCGGCACCCGGGGACATGAAATGATGAAGGCAACCGCCGGGATTCACCTGCACGTGGCCATATGCAATATGCCGGAATTGCTTCCGCTGTTTTACAGGCTTTGCCAACTTTCCCGGGATGAGACGTTCGGGATGTCAGCAGTGCGCCGGGATATATGGAGCCATACCGATGACACGCGATGCGGCAGGCCGCCGTGCTGTGCCGAACTCATGGATGACCCGGCGGTGCTGATCGATCGTTTGGTCCGTTTCGGGCTTCAGGCTGTCGTGCTCGGCGAGGAAGTGCCTTTTTTCCGGTGCTCGGATCAATCGTTTGAAGCATTTTTGGATCATCTGACCACCATATTTACCGACGTCCGGTTCAATCTCAAGGGCACGACCCTTGAGCTGCGGACCCCGGACAGCATGGCGGTGGGATCGTTTAAACCGGTCTGGCAACGGTTTGTTGAGATGACAGAAAACATTGTTTGAATCAGGAGGATGCGATGACAAAAGTGGAGATCTACACAACGCGGAACTGCCCGTATTGCAACATGGCCAAGTCGCTGCTGGCCAAAAAGGAAGTATCCTACCAGGAAGTTGCGGTGGATTCGGAACCCGACAGAATGGCAGAGGCCGTGGAGCGAAGCAGCGGGCGCAGGACCGTGCCGCAGGTTTTTATTGATAATCAGCATGTTGGCGGATATGATGAATTAAACGCACTGGAAAAGGCAGGAAAGCTTGATCTCATGATCGGCCGGCAGTAAAGTCCTGCCTGTTATCAACCACTTACTTTGGGGATGATATGGAAAAGTCAGGCCGGGAAAAAAAGCAGACGCGGGACAACACCCGAACCCGGGTCTGGGAGGACACCAGCGCCATCGTCAAGGTCGCGGATCCCTACAGTCAGTCCCGGGAGGTGCTCACCGTCAAGGGCAGGGTGGCCGACCTGGGGGGTACCGGCATGTTTCTGGTCACGGGCGATCCTGTGCCGGTTCCCGCGGAAGCAGAGATTTCCATTGACTTTGATCCCGACCGCCCGTCGCTGCTCAGGGTCCATGCACGGGGCCAGACCGTGCGGACATCCGCCGACGGGGTCGGCATCCGGTTTACGGACATCGATCTGAATCGCCTGCAGCAATGCATCCTGGCCCGGATGAACCGGTAACAGCCTGCAGTGCTGCCTGGTGCCTGATCGCAAGGCCGGTCTTTTCGGATGAAAGCTGCTTAGACGTCTTCGGGATACCGTTTAGCAGCCGCGGCATTGCTGTGCGGCCTGCCTGCCTGCCGGCGTTGATCAATTGCCACCAGGATCATATAAGGGTAGGTGAGAAGAAATTCGAAAACAAAGCCGAGTCCGATCATCAGGTAGATGAAAGGCAGTTTGACTGCATAAAACCGGATTGCTTTGCCAAGTTGTTGGAGCCCTGAGAACATTTATATGCCTGCGGGGTGTTTTTTTGTTGCTGATCTGTGCCTGATATTGTGTGATCCTGCAAGTGCGAAAGATACATGATTTGGCCGCATTCGTAAACAAAATATCACGCAGTTCCAATTTCATCTTCTGGGGCGTGGGCTCCTTCCAGGCCCTGGCCATGTTCCGCCGGGGCCTTTTTTATGCCTACCTGTCCATTTACCTGAGATACTACCTTGATCTGTCAGTTACGGAAACCACCCTGTTTGCCACCCTGCCCATGCTTGCCAACATCATCGCCCAGACTTTTGTGTGGGGACGGCTCTCAGACCGTTTCCAGCTTCGGCGGACACTGATCCTCTGGGGCGAATTTTCCGGCGCGGCCGGGACGGTTCTGATCTGGGCCTTTCATGTGTTGACAGACTCGCCTCATGTGGCCGGCTACATTGTTATCCTGGGCCTTACGGTCGTGGAGATGTTTTGGTCCATGAGCAACATCGGCTGGAGTGCCCTGATTTCCGATCTTTACCCGGAGCAAAAACGCAACGAGGTCCAGGGGCGCCTGGCAAGCGTGGGCGGCCTGGGCCGGTTGTTCGGCATATGGCTCGGCGGGCTGTTGTATGACGGCATGGGACGGATGTATGACGGCTGGGGGTTTGAATCCGGGGTCCTGTTTTTTGCCGCCGCCGGGGTCATGCTGATCTCCATGCTCCCGGTCCGGTTTTTGCCCGAAGGCGGCGTGGATGTGGCCCATGATACGCAACCGGAATGCGACGCCCAGTGCCGGGCCGATTCCATGAGGCTGTACGTGGTTTTCCTGGTGGCCATGACCCTGATTAATTTCGGCAGAAACTGCGTGATGACCATCCAATCCCAGTACCTGTTTCTGGATTCCGGGTTTGGTGTATCGAGTAAAATGCTCGGCTATATTTTCAATACGGAAACCGCGGCCATCATCCTGCTGGGCCTTTTTTCCGGCGGCATCGGGCGGCGGATCGGAAACGGCCGGGCGGTTTGCCTCGGGGCGCTGGCTTCGGCGATCTATCTGGTCCTCTTTGTGACATCCGACCAGCTTGTCTGGATTTTTATTGCCAACTTTATCCGCGGTGCGGGCGCGGTCATCATTCTTGCGGCTTCCTATGCCGTGGCCTCGATTTTGATTCCGCCGGATCTCCGCGGGCGTTTGTTCGGGTATTTCAATGCCACGCTCTTTTTGTCCTGGGGGGTTGCCGGCACCCTGATCGCCGGGCCCATCGTGGATACAATGGAGTTCATGGGTTTTGCGCAGGCAGCCGCATACAAGGCGGCTTACCTGGCGGCCCTGGCCATGACACTGGCAGGCCTGGGCCTGCAGCTCGTGCTGGTTTTTATCCTGATGCCGCGGGCGGGTATCCGTAAGGCCGTGATGTAAGCGGCAATCAGCGCATATGTGTTAAAGGGAGGTTCCCATGATCGTTTTTCGCAGTGTTCTGGGCTTTTTGCTGCTGGTGGCGATTGCCTGGTGTATCAGTGAAAACCGCAGGCGTTTTCCCGTGCGCACAGTGCTGGCCGGGCTGGCCATTCAAATCGCGCTGGCAGTTGCTCTTTTGAAGCTTCCGCTGTTTGCCCGCCTTTTTGTGTATCTTAACCGCGCCGTGCTGGCCCTGCAGGAGGCGACCAAAGAAGGCACCTCGTTTGTATTCGGTTACCTGGGCGGCGGCGAGGCCCCCTTTGCCGTCAAGGACCCACAGGCAACCTTTATCCTGGCATTCCAGTCCCTGCCGCTGGTACTGGTAATCAGCGCGTTGTCCGCGGTGCTTTTCTACTGGCGGATCCTGCCGCGCATCGTGAAGGGGTTTTCCCGGCTGCTGGAGAAAAGCATGCGCCTGGGGGGCGCCGAGGGGCTGGGCGTCTCGGCCAATATTTTTGTGGGCATGGTGGAGGCGCCGCTGCTGATCCGGCCCTACGTGTCCCGGATGAGCCGGAGCGAACTGTTTACCCTGATGAGCAGCGGCATGGCCACGATCGCCGGCACGGTCATGGTGGTGTATGCCAGCATTCTCACGGATGTGATTCCCAATGTCATGGGGCACATTCTCACTGCTTCCCTGCTCAGTGCCCCGGCGGCCGTCGTGATTTCAAAAGTCATGATTCCGGAGACCGGAAAGCTGACAAGTGCGGAGTTAACAGCACCGCAGGAAGCCTCAGGTGCCATGGACGCGCTGACCCGGGGCACGCTCCAGGGCATGGAACTGCTGCTCAACATTATAGCCATGATAATCGTGCTGGTGGCGGTCGTCCACCTGATCAACATGGGGCTCGGGCTTTTCCCGGGCTTTCGGGGTGATCCGCTCACGCTCCAGCGCATGCTGGGGTGGCTGCTTTCCCCCCTGGTCTGGGTTATGGGCGTTCCCTGGCCCGAAGCCCAACAGGCGGGATCACTCCTGGGAACCAAGACCGTGCTCAACGAATTTATCGCGTACGTGGAGATGAGCCGGATGGAAGCAGGCGCGCTGAGCCCGAAAACCCTGCTGATCATGTCTTATGCCCTGTGCGGTTTTGCCAACCCGGGAAGTCTTGGCATCATGATCGGCGGCTTGGGCGGCATCGCACCGGATCGTCGCGATGAAATCGTTTCCCTGGGGTTTCGCTCAATTGTCGCAGGCACGCTGGCCACCTGCATGACCGGCACGGTGGTGGGAATTCTGGGGTAAGCCGGCAGAAAAAACGTGCCGCCTTTTTTCTTGCACCGGCATCGGGGTCGATTTCGATCCCGAT
>JBKHJS010000205.1:0-3656 GCA_046537995.1 Desulfobacterales bacterium | reverse complement strand
ACTTTCACGCTCCCGCGGGCACAATTTCGGAATTACCATTGACTTGCCCGCAGGATGTATCTTAAAAATAAACATGTGAAGGAAGAATTCAGATATTTATTTTCCTTTGCCCGCTGATCTTCATGGCTGAATCCAATCCAACGGAAAAGGCATGCCACTTTCCGGACATTTCCTGGAAAAGACCTCGGTTAGAATCCTGGCCATTGCCCTGGGCATCATCGCCCTGTTTCTGATTTTTCTGTTTGCCTTTATTTTCCCCCTTGTACAGGATGCGCTGTTTGAATCCCGGAAAATGGCCGCCAAAAACTTGGTGGATTCGGTCTGCGGCATGATCGAGCACTATCATGTGCGTGCGGAAAACGGGGAGATGACGCAGAAACAGGCCAGGCAGAGGGCCATTGAACGCATCCGCGCCATGCGGTTTGCAGACAACGGCTATATCTGGATCAACGATACCACCCGGCCCTATCCCAAGATGGTTCTGCATCCGGCCATGCCGGCACTCGAAGGACGCGTCATGGACGATGCATTCTACAGGACCGCTTCGGCCTTCCAGCTTGGCATGAATAGCGAGGAAGTGCGTTTTGACGGGGAAAAACGCCATTTCTTCAAGGTGTTCCTGGAAGTGGCCACAAAGAACGGCAGCGGCTTTGTGCAATACCGGTGGCGACGTCCCACTGCTGACGGGGTTACCGAGGTCACGTATCCGAAAATATCATATGTCCGGCTGTTTGGCCCCTGGGATTGGATCATTGGCACAGGCATATATGTCCAGGACGTATATGCGCAGATGAATAATTTGAAATGGACCATCATCTCAATGGCAGCGGCCATCCTGCTGGCCGCTCTGGTGGGCACGTTTCTGGTGATGCGCACCATTACCCGGCCCATAAACCGGCTGGTGGGTTTTGCCGAACAGGTGGCAGGCGGCGATGCCCATGCGCAGATTCAGGGAGGATTCACCGGAGAAATGCGCCGGCTCAAGGAGTCCATTTCCCAGATGGTCGATGAGCTGCGCAACCGGGCGCAGGAGGCTGAATTTCGGGAAAAAGAGGCCGAATCGGCCCGCCTGGCCCTGAAAAACAGCGAGGAAAAATACCGCCTCATTTTCGAAAATGCACCGCTCGGGGTTCTGCATTTTGATCAAAACGGTGCGATTACTGCTTGCAATGATCGGTTCGTGGAGCTTATCGGCTCTTCGCGCGATAAGCTGATCGGGCTGAATATGCTCGGCTTGCCGGATCAGAATGTTGTTGCGGCAGTAAGGGCCGCGCTGGCGGGGCAGTATGGGTTCTATGAGGGGCTTTATGAATCCGCGACCGCAGACAAGAAGACCCCGGCGCGGGTGCTTTTTGCGCCTTTTGTGGACAGCAGCGGCAAAATCCTGGGGGGCGTGGGGATAGTAGAGGACATCACCGAGCGCAAAGAGGCTGAAGAAGCCCTTCGGCAAAGCGAGGAAAAATACCGCCTCGTGGTGGAAAACGTTCGGGAGGCGATTTTTGTGGCCCAGGACGGCATGCTCCGTTTTGCCAATTCAGCCGCCCTCAATCTCACCGGCTACAGTCTCGGGGAGCTGACCTCCCGGCCGTTTACTGATTTTCTGCATCCGGATGACCGCCAGATGGTTCTTGAACGACATTACAATCGTATTCAGGGCTTTGAAACCGTGCCGGATTCTGATTTTCGGATAATTCATCGCTCCGGAGAGGTGAAGTGGGCGGCGTTAAGGGGGGTGTATGTTGAATGGGAGGGTCGGCCGGCTACCCTGAATCTTGTGGTCGACATTACAGAAGAGAAAAAAGCACAGCAGCAACGCCGGGAACTGGAAGATCGGCTCCGGCAGGCCCAGAAAATAGAGGCCCTGGGAACCCTGACAGGCGGGGTGGCCCATGACTTCAACAACATCCTGAGCATTATTCTGGGATACACCGAGCTGGTTCAGACCGAAATGGCTGATCTGCCGGAGGATCATCCTGCATCCAAGGGGCTGCGCCAGATCAGTGCCGCCGGCATCCGGGCCCGGGACGTGGTGCGCCAGCTGCTGACCTTCAGCCGGACCGGGGAAGAGGAAAAAAGCGCCCAGAACCTCGGCCTGATCATCAAGGAGGGCATGCGCATGATGCGTTCGACCATCCCGGCTTTCATTGACATTGATGAGCAGATCCAGACCAGCCTGCCCATGGTTATGGCCAATCCCACCCAGATCCACCAGTTGATCATCAACCTGTGCAAAAACGCCGCAGATGCCATGGCTGAAAACGGGGGGACGCTCACGGTTGCGCTGGCGTCTGTAACCCTGGAAAAACAGAGCCCGGCATTCGGGTTTGACCTCGCCCCCGGCGATTACGTGAAACTCACGGTCGGAGACACCGGCCACGGCATTTCCGCGGAAAGCCTGGAGCGGATCTTTGACCCGTATTATACCACCAAGGAGGTGGACAAGGGCACCGGCTTGGGGCTTTCGGTCGTGCTGGGCATTGTCCGGGATCTGGGCGGCGGCATCTGGGTGGAAAGTCAAAACGGCCGGGGAACCCGGTTTGAACTTTTTTTCCCGGCCCTGACCGAACCGGCCGAAACACCGGTGCACCAGCCCCGGGAGAAGATGCCCGGCGGCACCGAGCGGATATTGTTTATTGACGACGAAGCCTCGGTGGTTCAGCTCAATGAGATCCGCCTGCAGCGGCTGGGGTACCGGGTGGAATGCCAGGCGGACCCGGAAAAGGCACTGGAGCGTTTTGCCGCGGATCCGGACGCCTTTGACCTGGTGATCACGGATATGACCATGCCGAAAATGACCGGCGACATGCTTGCCCGGGAAATCCTCAAGATCCGGCCGGACATGAAAATTATCCTCTGCACCGGCTACAGCGAGAAGATCTCGGCGGAGACCGCCGCCCAGGCCGGTATTGCCAGGTACCTGGAAAAACCCGTGGAAGCGGCCGAACTGGCCGAAGCGGTGCGGGCTGTGCTCGATGAGTAGCAAGGCTGCAAAACAGAGTTTGAACGTGTCGATCAACAGTGGATTTTTCGACACGTTGCCGGGTTATGTCGATGCCGCAGACGCATGTTTTCCCTTGTCTGCCGGTTCAATACGGCAGGGCACAAACCGGTGCAGCGGCGTGCCCAGCGGGTCGCGGTGGGCCGCGCTGGTCAGCTCATTTGCGTTGATGCCGTATATCTTGCCGTTGTAAATCAGGCCGAACCCGTGGGGCACCAGGACCATGCCGGCGCGGACCCGGCTGCTGACCTCGAGTTCGCCGGTCTGGCTCCCGGCCTCTGTGATCAGCCGCACCGGATCGCCGTCTGCCAGGCCGAGGGATTCTGCATCCGCCGGGCTCACGGCAACGGTGCAGGCCCGTTTGCCGCGGTTCCATTCCGGGTTGCGCATCAGGGTGTTGGCGTTGTACTTCATGTGGCGGCCCGCGTTTAACACCAGGGGAAAACCCTCCGGCATCTGCAGATCCCGCGCCTCGTTTTCCGGGGTAAGACCGCGCACGCCTTCTTCGGCCTCCGGGATAAACACCTCGATTTTTCCGGACTCGGTCCGGATGCCGGCCATGGGATTGTCCGCATCCGCCTTTCCGACCCAGAGCCCTTCGGGATGATCAAGCAGGGCCTGAAAGATCCGGTCGCCCTGGTCGGCTCCGGGCGCAAAA
>JBKHJS010000204.1:0-3665 GCA_046537995.1 Desulfobacterales bacterium | reverse complement strand
CACTTAATCACTTAAAACTTAACACTGCCTGTAAAAAAGACTTTTTACAGGCTTATCAAGAGGTGATGGCACCCATGAAAAATCGTTTCATCGCAGTGGCCTGGTTTTCATTTGTCGGCCTGACATCGGTGATCTTTTTCCTGCTCGCGCTTTTGATCAAGCTGCTGACCGCGGCATTTGACAGGCGTCTTGTGGTGCTCCAGCAGCTGACCTGCTTCTGGGGGGCGCTGTATACCTGGATTATCCCGGCCTGGCGGGTCCGGATTCAGGGCCGGCAGAACATCAAGCCGAAAAAGGCCTACGTGGTTGTGTCCAATCACCAGTCCCTGCTCGATATTCTGATGCTTTTCAACCTGTTTTTCCACTTCAAGTTCGTGTCCAAGTCCGAGATCTTCAGGGTTCCCTTAATCGGGTGGAACATGCGCCTGAACCGCTATATCGAGCTCAAGCGGGGAGACAAACGCAGCGTGTCCAAAATGATGCAGGACTGCGAAAAAGCGCTCAACGAGGGCAGCTCGGTGCTGATCTTCCCGGAAGGCACGCGTTCGCCCGACGGCAATATCAAAAAATTCAAGCCCGGCGCGTTTATCCTGGCCCTGGAACAGAAAGCCCCGATTCTGCCGATTGTCATCACCGGGACCAACACGGCACTGCCCAAGTACAGCATAAATTTCCACGGCAGCCACGACATCCGCATCCGCGTCATGCCGGAAATCCCCCATGAAGAATTTGCGCACTTGAGCCCGGAAGAAGCCGCCGAAATGGTGCGCGAAAAAATGATCCGGGAACAGGAAGACCTCAAAGCCGGACCGCGCCGGGGCAGCGGCAAGTGATTCTCCGCCCGCTTAGCGGGTAGCCTCCTGAAAAGAGACAAAAAAATAATAACAGGCATAAATTCGAAATTCGAAACACGAATATCGAAACAAACTCGAATCACCGAAATTCAAAGTCCGCGCGTTAGCATCCCATAAGGGATAAACAGATGCAGTATCGGGCAATTGGTGCAAAACCGGCCACGTATGAAGATGTTTTGTTTTTGTCATTAGGGCTTTCGGATTTGTTTCGAATTTCGATATTCGAGTTTCGTGCTTTGGCCTATCTGGCCGGAACGGTAAAACCTTTCCGGGTGCTCCACCATAAGTGGCGGTTTTAAATCCGAACAAGCCCTGATGTGCCCGCCCGGATTACTGCGTTTCCCACAGGCCTGCCAGGGTGCCGGATGCAACCCCGTAATAGTTTTCCAGCCGCTGGATCTGCCCGTCAGTGGGCACCCGGATCCCCTTTTCCAGTTCGCGGTACCGGGACTGGGGTATACCCACGCCACGTGCCACCTCTATTGTCGTGACCTGCTTTTCCCCGCGCAGCCGTTCGAGTTCCTGGCCAAATGCTGTCATCCGGCAGTCTCCTTTCTGTTCTGTCAAGTTCGGACTTCATGGCGCAAAACCTTTTTGCCCGTTGAATCATCGCGGGCAGCACCTGTATGCATTTCGTCCCTGAAACGCTCAATTTAGGTTATAGAAAATACGGGGCCGGGCGGCGGCTCGCCTTACGTCCCGATTGACCGGTTCATCCGGCCGGAACTGTATCCTTCCAGATCCAGGGTCACATAGGTAAAACCCATGTTGCGCAGCTCCTGGATAATCTTGAGCCGCCGTTCCGGCTTGATCAGGCGGGCAAAATCCGCCGGCCGGACCTCGATCCGGGCGGTATCGCCCAGGTGCCGGACCCGGAATCCGAAAAACCCCAGGGCCATGAGCACGTTTTCCGCGCCTTCCACCATTTCCAGGCGCTGCCGGGTGATTTCCATGCCATAGGGAAGCCGGGTGGCAAGACAGGCCGCCGCCGGCCGGTTCCAGTTGGGCAGCCCCTTTTGCCGGGCAAGCTCCCGGATATCGGCCTTGGCAAAACCGGCCTCCTTCAGGGGCGCCAACACGGACATTTCCTCGGCCGCCTGCATGCCTGGCCGATAATCGCCCATGTCATCGACGTTGGCTCCGTGGATCATGCGGGTATAGCCCAGCTCCCGGGCCCGGGCAATCATGTCTGAAAACAGAATCTTCTTGCACACATAGCACCGATCCGGGGAATTGGCCGTAAACGCCGGAGCAGACAGCGCTCCGGTCCGCACCAGTTCATGGGTCACACCGAGGGTCCGGGCCAGCTTAATGGCTTCATCCACCTCCCATCGGGGCTGAAGCGGGGACACGGCCGTTAATGCCAGCACATCACCCCTGACCGTTTCCCCGGCCTCGGCCAGCAGCAGGGTGCTGTCAATGCCCCCTGAGTATGCCACTGCTACGCCATGATAAGCGGCAAGCACTTTTTTAAGATGTGTCTGCTTTTCGTGCAGGGACGCAGTTTTCAATCGTCATGGTTCCTTGTAGTTTGGGCTATATTCCGGCCCGGATCCGGCACAATCCCGGAGACCGGGAAACCGGAAAAAAATATTTACAAAAAAATCGTTTTCGATATATGATTTGTGTTTAATTACCGAGATTATAAGAGTTTCATCGGCCGGTGTCCATCCGGAAATTGGAAAGAACCGGCATTGCCCAATGGACATCGACTTATGCCGAATATGCCACCGCAGTCAACAAAGGAGTTGCTGATATGGGGAAAAAAAGCCTGACGCAATCAACGGATAAGAAAAAAAACAGCAGCACGGGTAAAAAAAGCACCAGTAAGAGCAAAAAAGGCAGCCCGAAAAAGACCGCAGCCGCATCTGCAAAAAGCAAAACCACCAAAAAAACAACCGCAAAGAAAACCAGCGCCGTGAAAAAGACCGCCAAAAAGCCGAGCTTGAAAACGCTGCGCAAGAAAAAATTCGACACGTGGCGGCCCGAACACCCCTTTATGCCGGAAAAAGGCCCGGACCCGGAAAAAAACTACACCGCCCCGGCCATTACCGACGACTACGAAGCTGAGGCGGGTAAAAAAATCCAGGCCCTGTTGCTAAAACAAATCGACCTGAGCACGGCCGAACCCGAATCCAGCCCTGCCGCACCCCAGGCTGAAACCGGGGGCGCGGACAGGGATAAAGAAAAAGCCCTTTCCGCAGAAACCGAAGAAGCAACAGCCGCCCAAAAACCGGCGTCCGGAAAAAAACAAGACAAACCCACGGACCGCGGGAAACCGCCTGAGCCTCCCGGTCCGACGGGCCCTTCCGGCCCGACAGGCGGCGGCGGGAAAAAAGAACTGCCCGTCAGCCGGGCAATGATGGTGCTGATCGGTGTTGTTGCACTGATATTTGTGCTGCTCATCGGTGCAAGCATTCAAAACATGGGCAGTTACTACCTCAAACAGACCAACACCGCACTTGAAATCTGGCGGGGGGAGTTCTCGCCCGCGGGCAAAACCAGAATCGCCGTCCTGCGGGGGGCAAAGGCACCGGCAGAAATCCGGGATTCCTATTCCAAAGAGCAGGCCCTGACCCATGCATTTGCCTATTACATGGAAAAGGCAGACTCCCTGAGCAAGGCTGCCGATCTTCCGGATTTCCGGGCCATCCGCAAATACCTGGAAAAAGCCGAACAATTCGCGGTGACCCAAAACCAGCGCAGCCGGGTAAAGCAGCGGCTGCAGCGCATCGAGTATATAACGCTGCTCTACCAAGCGGAAGTGGCCGCGGAAAACCAGACGCAAAGCGGGCTTGAAACCGCCCTGGA
>JBKHJS010000038.1:0-15544 GCA_046537995.1 Desulfobacterales bacterium | reverse complement strand
CGTTTAGCTGCGGATTAAACCGCTGGACCCGTTCCAGGTAATATTCAAGCAGTTCAACAGCGGGAATCTGTCCCGCCCGGATGGCCGCGGCCTGTTCCAGAGCGGATTGAAAAGCCGGTTCATTCATGTTGTCTCCTTTCTTTGGTCCTAAATTGAGCGTTTCAGATTTTTAAAATCGCTCAATTTAGGTTGGTAAAACTCGACTGTATCCAAAAAAACACAGTTGCGCAAGGGAGCAAAACAACAGGCACGGCAATGTTTTTGAACTTTTTTGATTCCGGATGACTGTACCTGTTGCATTTTTTTGTGATTCTGATATAATATCCATTGATTAAAGATATTGTACCGATATCTGCGGATAAAACCGGACCGGATAAATGTTCGGCACGGTTCTTGTATTGTTTTTATTTTGGTGTTTTGTGTTCAGGCGGCCCTCAAGGTGCTGGAAAAGGAACGATCCGATGCGATATTCGCCTTCTCAATACAGATCCTACATAAGCGCACTGAAACGCCACAGGCGCGGCAGAAGAGTTGTTCCGTGGGGATTTGCGGCCCTGTTGGTAGTTTTTCTTGGTGTATATGCGGGTCTGCAGGCAAGCAACGTTCCGTCTGCCCATACACTTGGCTCGCAGGAGTCCCGCCTGGATATCAGCCCCATATCCAAGCATGCAGAGAAAACAAATAACGGCCCGGCCTCGAATCCGGCTGCCAGTGACGCCTGGGAGCAGGATTTCGGTTCCCTGCTGGAGAAAAAGCAGGTCACGGTTTCTGCAGGCGACACCCTGATCAACATCCTGCGCCGGGCCGGACTTACCAGCCCTGAAGCATACAAGGTGATCGGCGAGCTCCAGAAGCGTTTTGATCCGGCAAAACTTCACCAGGGTCATGAGCTGACCCTGTCATTTGTTAATAACCAGGAAAATAATGCGGTTTTCCAGGGCCTGAGCCTCAGGACGGATGTTTTCCGGGAAGTACAGGTTGCGCGCCGTGCGGGACAGGGCTTCCAGGTCCGGGAGCTGGAGCACGAGCTCGGTACCCGTCCGGCCCGTGCCGAGGCGGAGATCACTTCGAGCCTGTACCGGGCCGCACAGGCTGCGGATCTGCCCACTGAAGCACTGCTCCAGGTGGTCAGGGCTTATTCCTATGACGTGGACTTTCAGCGCGACATCCGCCCCGGCGACCGGATCGAGGTCCTGTACCAGGAACGAGTCGATGATCGCGGAGAAGTAGTCATGCCCGGCCCCGTGCTGTATGCCGCTTTGCACACCAACGGCCGTACCCTGCGCATATACCGGCATGAAAGCGAAGACGGCGGAACCGGTTTTTTCGACGGCCGGGGCAAAAGCGTGCAAAAGGCCCTGATGGTCACTCCTGTTGAAGGCGCAAGAACCAGCTCCGGATACGGCATGCGCAAGCATCCCATCCTGGGATATAACAAAATGCACGAAGGGCTCGATTTTGCCGCACCATCCGGTACTCCCATAATGGCGGCCGGAGACGGCGTCGTGGAATACGCCGGTCGCAGGGGCAGCTACGGCCACTATGTCAGAATCCGCCATCCCAACCAGTACCAGACGGCTTATGCCCATATGAGCGGCTATGCCGAGGGTATCAGCAGAGGAACGCGGGTCAAGCAGGGAGAGGTTATCGGTTATGTCGGTTCCACCGGCAGGTCCACAGGCCCGCACCTGCATTATGAAGTCCGCTATGCCGGGAGCCCCGTTAACCCCAAGGAAATAGACTCCCCTCCGGGTAAAAAGCTGGAGGGAGAGGAGATGCAGCGATTTCTGGTCTCCAAAAACAGCCTCGAAGAACTTTATGCATCCCTGGGTGATGAAAAACACCTGGCAAAAGCCGATTCAGATGAATCTTCCGAAAAAGTTGCAATGCATTAATATCTGAGCCTGCGGGGTTGTTTTCCGGCCGGCTGACAAATTTCGACACCCTGAGCATTTTTTGTCACCTCTTTTCCGCCTATCCTCTTGACAGCAGCAAACTTTACGCTATAGTGAAGTTTAAGGACAATTCCTGTAACTGATCTTCTGTCGGATTTCTGAACACACCCGTTCCGGGACGGTATCCGCAGCATGAAAGCTTTACCCTGACCAGGGATCCCGGGTCTTTTTTGTGACCCTTTTGCTTTGTGAAATCATATCGCTTGATTAAACATTGTTAGAACTATTGGACATAAGTCGCAGCAGCATTCCTGCTGCATTTGAATGAAACGTCCAGGCAAAAGGAGGGAATCATCATGGAAGGATCCCAGGAAAAGGAAAGCTTTCTGGAGAAATTCGGATTCCGCGTTTCAGAAAACGTTCAGAAGTGGATGCCCAACCCTTTTCTGTTTGCAATTATCCTGACTTTTATCACCTTTGTGCTGGGTCTGGTGGTTGCCGGCCAGGGCCCCCTACAGATGATTGATCACTGGTACGACGGGTTCTGGGACCTGCACAACTTTGCCATGCAGATGGTGCTGATCCTGGTAACCGGCTACGTGCTGGCCTATCACCATCTGACCCAGAAGCTGATCCGCGGACTGGCCCGGATGCCGAATACCGGCAGGCAGGCCGTGGTCATGGTCGCGCTGGTGGCCATGATTCTGTCCTGGATCAACTGGGGGCTGGGCCTGATCGTGGGCGCCATCGTGGCCCGGGAAACCGGCCGGCAGATGCATTTCAAAAACATCAAGGTGCACTACCCGGTGCTCTGCACTGCCGGCTACATGGGCCTGGGCCTGATCTGGCACTGGGGGCTGTCAGGTTCGGCTCCGCTTCTGTCCGCCACTGAAGGGCACATCTTTGCCGACCTCATCGGCGTGATTCCAACCAGCGAGACCATTTTTTCCGGATACGGCCTGACCCTGAGCCTGGTTTCGCTGATTTACGCCTGTATTATCATGTTTCTGATTACGCCCAAGACCGAGGCCCGCATCAAGGGTATTGATCACTACGTGCCCGAGGCCGTCGAAGGCCGCGAGGAAGAGAAAACACCGGAAAAGCAGACTGGAGAGAGCAGATCCATAGCCGAAAAAATCGACAACAGCAAGATTATCGGCGGCCTGCTGGCGCTCATGGGCCTGATTTACATTTTCCGGTACTTCTTTGTCATGGGCGAGGGGCTGAATGTTGATATTGTCAATTTCTGCTTCCTGTTTATCGGCCTGGCCCTTTATACGAGCCCGAAAAGCTACCTGGAAAATTTTTACACCGCCGTGAAGTCCGCGGCCGGCATTGTGCTGCAGTTTCCCTTTTACGCGGGGATCATGGGCATGATCAGCCTTTCCGGGCTTGGCGTGATTATGGCCGGATGGCTGGTCAATATTTCCAGTCCCGGCACGTTTCCGATTATCTCCTGGCTCACCGCCGGGCTGGCCAACCTGTTTGTGCCTTCCGGCGGCGGGGAATGGAGCGTGGTCGGTGAAACCGTGCTTCGGGCGGCCCAGGAGCTCAACGTGCCAATCGGCAAGACCATCGTGGCCTATTCGGTGGGAGATGCCTGGACAAATCTGTTCCAGCCGTTCTGGGCCATTCCGCTTTTGGGAATAACCGGGATTAAGGCCCGGCACATGTTCGGTTATTGCATTGTCATGCTTTTTGCGCTGATTCCGTTTCTGGCAATTGCGCTGAGCGTGATCCCCTACTAGGGTAAAACTCAAACCCTGCATTGGCAGTGAACCCCGGCCTTGGCCGTATACGCCGGGGCCGGGGTCCGAACATAAATCCGAAGCACGAAATTCGAAACTCGAAATGATGATAATAGTTTCGTAAAAAATCAATTTTGAGATGCCAAAGGTAAGGTAACCACTTAAAATTAAATTCAATTCCGGTTTGGTTCCGCGAAAAGCCAATTGCGTATAAGGAGGCGATTATGGGTGAAATTTTGTGGCAGCCGTCTGAACAAAGGGTTCAGAACAGCACCATGATGGACTTCATGAACCGCATTAATGCTGCCTACAACAAAAACTTCAAGCAATATGCGGATCTGTATGCGTGGTCCATTGAAAACATTCCCGAGTTCTGGGCCGAGATGTGGAACTATGCCGATATCGTGCATTCCCGGGGCTATGACCAGGTGGTGGATGATCCGCACAAAATGCCCGGGGCCAAATGGTTCCAGGGGGCCCGGCTTAATTTTGCCGAAAACCTGCTCCGGTTTCGCGATGACCACACGGCCATGGTGTTTATGGGCGAGTCCATGCCTGTGCGCCGGCTGACGTATGCAGAACTCTACCGGTCGGTTTCCCGGGTGGCCCAGGCGCTGAAAAAACTCGATATTCAGCCCGAGGACCGGGTGGTGGGGTTTATGCCCAACATGCCGGAAACCATTATTGCCATGCTTGCCGGAGCCACCATGGGGGCCACCTGGTCGTCCTGCTCACCGGATTTCGGTATCCAGGGCGTGCTTGACCGGTTCGGACAGATCGAGCCCAGGGTCCTGTTTACTACAGACGGGTACTTCTACAAGGGCAAGCATATTGACAACCTGGAGCGGGTGGGCCGGATCTTAAAGGATCTTCCCTCTGTGGAGCAGGTGGTGGTGGTGCCGTATACGACTGAAAATCCCGATATCAGCAACGTTCCCAGGGGTGTGCTCTACGCGGACTTCATTGCGGGTACCAGCGATGACGCGGAAATCGATTTTCTGCAACTGCCCTTTGAACATCCGCATTACATCATGTATTCCTCGGGTACCACGGGGCCGCCCAAGTGCATGGTCCAGGGTGCGGGCGGCGTGCTGATTCAGCAGATCAAGGAACACATGCTGCACGGGGACTTAAAGCGCGAGGACAACCTGTTTTACGTGACCACCTGCGGCTGGATGATGTGGAACTGGCTGACCTGCGGGCTGTCCCAGGGCGCCACCATCACCCTGTACGACGGCAACCCCTTTCACCCGGACCCGGAGGTGCTGTGGCGGCTGGCCGAAGAGGAAAAAATAACCATTTTCGGCACCAGCGCCGGGTATATCGGCGCACTGAGAAATGCCGGCGCCAGGCCGGGCAGCAGTTATGATCTCTCCGGGCTCAAGGCGGTGCTGTCCACCGGGTCGCCGCTTGACACCGAAGGGTTTAAATACGTCTACCGGGAAATCAAGGAAGACCTGCAGCTGGCATCCATCTCCGGGGGTACGGATATCAACTCCTGCTTTTTCCTGGGCAACCCCATGGGACCGGTTTATACCGGAGAACTGCAGTGCCGGGGCCTGGCAATGAAAGTCAAGGCTTATGACGAAAACGGCCAGCCGGTATACAATCAGCCGGGCGAGCTTGTGTGCGAGGCTTCTGTGCCGTCCATGCCCTTGTACTTCTGGAATGATCCGGACGGCAGCAAGTATCATTCAGCATATTTTGACATGTTTCCGGGCGTCTGGGCCCACGGTGACTATATCGAGATCAACGACCACGGCGGGGTGATTATCTACGGCAGATCCGATGCCACCCTGAACCCGGGCGGGGTGCGCATAGGCACTGCAGAGATCTACCGGCAGGTGGAAAAGCTCGACGAAATCGAAGACAGCATTGTCACCGGCTACAGGGTCGACGGTGATGAAAAGGTGGTGCTGTTTGTGAAAATGAAGCCCGGATACGAGCTTGACCCGGACATGGAAAAGAAAATCAAAACCACCATCCGGGAAAACACCACGCCCCGGCACGTGCCGGCCAAGATCTGCGCCGTGCCAGATATTCCCTACACCCTGAACATGAAAAAAGTGGAACTGGCGGTCAAAAAGATCCTCCACGGCAATGCCGTGCTAAACAAGGAGGCGCTTTCCAACCCCGAGTGCCTGTCGTTTTATGAGCAATGGAAAGGCCAGCTCTGAGGAAAGCGGTTCGGGAAAAATAAAGCCCGGCATCAGCAATGATGCCGGGCTTTACAGGGAGGGGAGGAGGAGCCGGTGAAAAGGGTTAACGGATGATGCTGCTGATAAAGCAGCCGCCGCCGCTGTCGCCGCTGCCGCCGTCTTCGCTCCGGGCGGCTGCGGAAGTCTGCTGAATACCGATGCCGATAAAGTCATCCTGGGAAAGCGCAAGCACGTCTCCGCCGGATGCCATGGCGCCGGGGATTTCTTCTCCGTCAGATTCAACCGCGGTTATATCGCCGCTGCCGTCAACCATGATCATGTAGCCGTCGGCGGTTTCCCGGACAAAACCGGAGGTGCTTTCAATTCCGCTGGTTTCGTAGTTCAGATCGTCCGTGATACGCAGTTCTACTAGTCCGCCCGCAGGCACGCTGCTGTCGTTATACTCAAACTGGTTGACGTAATACTGGCCCGTGAGGTTGGCGTCACTCTGGTCTTCAGGAATCCGCAGGCCGATGGCAAACACGAGGCTGTCGTCTGAACGCTCTGTATCTGCTGCGGCAAAAATCCTGCCGTCTGCTGAAATGGCACCGTGCATGGTACTGATCGTGATATCATCCGGTGTGAGCGTCAGCTCGCCTGTGCCGCCGACACTGTAATCCCCGGCAATATCGATGCTTCCCGCAGACTCCGGCATGGACATGCTGCCTGTGCCGTCTGCGGAAATCACGCCTTTTCGGACTTCCGTGTTTTCCAGATCCGGGGTGACGGCAATGACAAAGATCCGGTATTGCCCGGCAAAATCCGCCGAAGCCATGCCTGCGGCCTGCCGGATGCCGAAGGTAATGGAGGCACTGTCTGCCATGTCTCCGGCCACAAAGAAGTCCCTGCCCGGCGAAAGCACGCCCATTTTATCGTCTGCCATGGAGATCCGGCCGTCGGCATCGGCCTGATAGTCGGTATCGGTTGCGGCGGTCCCGGAATCCGAAGACTGGTCTATCACCTCAATGCTAAGGCTGCCGCTATCGTCAAAGGCGTATGCCAGGTTTTCCGTGCCGAAGTCGCCGTTGTGGAAAAACCCGACTGCGTGGTACTGGTCCGCAAAATCGCCGGGATCCGATGTATCGTCCGTGCCGTCGTCTGAAGACCCGTCTCCGGAGGAATCGTCGCTTGTTTCTTCCGGCGTGGTGTATGTCACGATTGCAGAAAGTTCGCTTGTTTCCCCTGAGTCGCTGTAGCTCCTGGCTGCGAATTCGTATTCGGTGTTGGGCTGCAGATCAGAAATCGTGCAGGATGTCCTATCAGGATCATCAATGATTTCATCTTCTGAAGCGGATTCAAAGTCATAGTTGGGTGCGGTTCCCCAGTAGATGTAATACCCGTCAACCCGGGAATCACTGGGGTTTTCCCATGACAGGACCACTTCAGCCGAGTGCGCGGCCGGCAGGGCCAGCGCCGTGAGCACAAGCAGGATAAAGACGGATATTTTAGATATAAAGCAAACGCGGTTTGGGTTAAACATTTATGGCACTCCTTGAAAAAGGTCGTTTTCCATTGCATTGGAGAGCAATTTGGGTGCCATAAGATAAAAAACAGGCCAAAAGCGCACTTGTTTTCCAGCTATATCCTGAAAAAACAAGAAGTTGTTTGGCAGGGGAAAAATCCTGAAAGGCAGGCTGAAAGGAAATCCGGATGTATGATTTTATATACGCTTGAAGATAAAAGTAGACAGGCAGACGGTTGATAACCGGCAGGCCGGGGTTTCGGCAAAGCCCGCATTGACCCGCGGTTTTTCTTGTTTTATTTTTACCTAAATTGAGCGTTTCAGATTTTTAAAAGCAATCCATTTGAGATGACCGGGCCGACCTGGTTATCCGGGAAATCGCCTCTTCGGTGCTCTCCGGCGCCGTGGCGCAGTAGCCCCGGTTTTTCGCAGCGTCCTATACCACCAGATTTTCCAGGGTGCCGATTTTCTCGATTTTAACAACCACCCGATCCCGGGGCTCCAGGTACACTGCCGGGTCCCTGACAAAGCCCACGCCTTCCGGGGTGCCGGTCATAATGACCGTATCCGGCAAAAGGGTGGTATCCTCGGAGAGATAGGCAATCAGCCGGGATACGGAAAAGATCATGTCCGCGGTGTTGCTTTTTTGCATGATCCCGTTGTTGACCATGCAGGCGATATCCAGGCTGTCGGGATCGGAAATCTCGTCTGCGGTGACCATCACCGGTCCCAGCGGGCAGAACGTGTCAAAGCTCTTGCCCCGGATCCATTGTCCGCCGCCGGCATTTTTCTGCCACCAGCGGGCCGATACGTCGTTTCCGGCTGTATAGCCCTTGACGTATTTCAGTGCATTTTCCTCGGAAACGTTTCTGGCGGCTTTGCCGATGACCACGGCAAGTTCGGCCTCATAATCCACCTGCGGGGTTTGCCGGCACGATTCGGGCAGCACGATGTTTTCCCCGTGCCCGATCACCGAGGCCGGGTTTTTCATAAACAGCACCGGGTAGGCGGGCAGATCCAGGCCGGTTTCCGCAGCATGCCGCCGGTAGTTCAGCCCGATACAGAAGACCGCGGGCGGGACAACCGGTGCCAGAAAACGCTCAATGCGCGGCTGGGCACCTGTGGGCGCATATTCGCCGCTGCCGGTTTCAATCACCTCGTTTGCCCGGTCCCCGTCCGGATCCGCGCCGAGCCGGACCGCGCCCTCGCCGTCAATAAAGCGGACAATTTTCATCGGTCTTTTTTCTCCTTTCTCTGGTTATTTCCGGCCATGTTCCCCACACGGCAAAGACCGGGTCTGACTGGGGCATGTACGGCCGGTACCGGTCGGTTTCCGGCCGGTCCCATCGCCGGGAGCAAAAGGTGGCCAGATCCGTCAGTTGATCATCGCCAGGAAGGCATCCGTGTGCCGTGCCTCAGCGCTTTACCATTTCACCCGGAATTCAATGTCTGCCAGGCTGTTTTCATCGATTCGGTTTTTCATTAATATCTCCTCGTAAGGGATGGTCAAATGTTTGCATGTTTTGCGGCCCGCAGGAAAAGCAGAACAGCTACACGGTCAAAAGGGCCTCGCTGTTTTTCAGGATTTCGGTCAGCGGCGGGCCCCAGTACTTTACCTCGACATTGAGCCCTTCCATGGTTTCAGTGGCCCCGAGCTGGTCTGCACACGCCTTGCACGCCGTGACATGCACGCCGGCTTCCTGCGCCTCGGTGATTTTTTTCCGGATATCTTCATCGTCGCGCACCAGTGCGGCGGTTGCGCCCCAGATGATCAGGGTGACGTTTTCCCACCAACCGCGCTTTTTGGAATTAATGGTGTACATAAAAACCATTTTTTCGGCGGTTACCGGATCCGCGTTGGTCCACAGCACGTAGAGATGATTTTTTTCGCTCATGGAAGTTCTCCTTTAATTGGTATGTTTTGATTCGGACTTTTTCAGATTGCGGTTTTGCGCGTTGCGTTTGGCTTCCATATCCTGCACGCGCTTTTTCAGGCCGCATACCGGGCAGGTTTCGGACAGCGACGGCTCGCCGCAGATCCGGCAGGGGGTGAACCCGCCCGAAAAACCGAGTTCCCTGGGCTTGCGCAGGTAGTTGAAAAGCAGTCCCCGCTTGGTGCCGGGCATTTTCTCCTCCAGGTATTCCAGCGCCTCGCGGAAATAATGACTGGTGGCCCCGGTTGCATACGGGCAGCTTCCCTGCACCGGGCGGATGTCCTGAATGCGGCAGTATTCGCGGATCTCCTTGATTTCCAGCCGGTACAGGGGCTTGAACCGGGCCGGAATCCCCGGGTGGGGTGAGGGAAGATAAGGATACTGCCGCTTGACATATTCCTGCCTGTCGCCCACCAGGTTGCCCAGCAGCCGGCTGGCCTCGTCATCCAGGTTGTGCCCGGTGGCCAGGCATAAATAGCCCTCCCTGGCGGTGAGCCGGTTTAAAAAATGCCGCTTGAGCTTGCCGCAGACCGCGCAGATCTTGTAGTGCAGGATGTCGTAGATCTCGGGCAGGCTGTAGCCGAATTCCTGTTTGAGGCTGTATTCGGCCCACGAAAGGCCCCGGGTCCCGGCAAACTCGGCCACTGCCTGCCTGGAGGCATCGGCATAGCCTTCCACCCCGAGGTTAAGATGCAGGCCCCGGGTTTTAAAGCCCAGCTCGTCGAGCACCGCCCAGGCAGTAAGCGAGTCCTTGCCCCCGGATACGGCCACCATCAGGGGCGTGTCTTTTTCCGGCCCGGCCTTTTTGAGTCCCCTTGTGACCGCGGTCCGGAAAAAATGCAGAAAGCATGGTGTGCAGAACCGGGAATTGTGCGAGGGCAGGGACACAGCCGCCCTGTTTCGACACCGCGTGCATTTTGCCTGGGGCGGCATTTTCGGCAGATTTTCCTGTTTCCGCATCTGTTTTGGATTTTGAATTTTTATCATTAGAATTTGTTTATCCCTTACGGGATACTAACGTGCGATATTCGTGCTTCGAATTTCGGATCTATTACCGGCCTCCTTTAAGGATGCTACCTGAGGCCCCCGCTATGCGGGTGGAGACTCACTCCTTACTGCTGCCGGATGAATTCCCTGAGCTGGCTTGCCGTGTCCTCGGGCGACCAGATCATGAAGGATTCCTGGTACTGATATACCAGCGACGGGGTTTCCGTACACCATACGTGCGGGGCCATATACATCCGGGGCGAAATCCGGAGCTGCAGCCAGTGCTCACTTTGCCCCGGCAATGCCGGCAGCCATGCCATGTTCAGGCTGTATACCCCCTGCTCGTCCAGGTACTTCAAAACCAGGTCCAGAAACCGGGCTGCCTCTTCCAATGCGTCCGCATCCAGGTCAAACAGGGTCTGGCGCTCGGGAAATACCGCGATTACATCTGTCAGCGCGCTCAGCGAGACAAAATCTGTCAGCCACGCGGTGTGATCGCCCGAGGCCACAAACCGTTCCATGCTGTGCGTTTCCGCGGCCAGGTAGTCCTCCCAGTAGGTGCGCCCGTGTTCCCGGTAATATTCTTGCCCGGCTGAAATCAGGCGTTCCGGGAAGTTGCCCGGGGTTTGGCCGGCATAGACCTGGAGGTGGGGATGCACCTGGCTGGAGCCGGCCGCGGGCATGTAGTTCCAGGTCACCAGGCCGTAGGTTTGATTCTTGTCCGCAATCACCCGGTCCAGGTAGTTGCGGCAGTTGGCAAATGCATCCGTGAAAATTTCCGGGGTAAATTCGCTCAGGCGCTTGTGATGCTGGCTGCACAGCACGGCCAAGGCGCTGTGGGCGTCATATGGCAAAAGATTGGGAAAAAGCACGGATTCGCCCTTTTCCAGTCTGCCTTCGGCGATTTCCCCGGGGTCGAACTTCGGGGTCATGGTAAAAACGTTTTGCGGGCAGAAGGGGCAGTTTTTGCCCGAGTCTTCAATGATTTTTTCAAAATCCGGGGCCGGCGGCTTGATGCCGATGAAATGAGCCAGCCGTCCGCTTCTGCCGGTGAGCGGATCCCTGCGGATCTGGCATCTGGCCTCGGTGCGTTCAAAGTTCTGAAACGGGTTTAAAAACGCGGTAACCTTGTCCTGTTTTTTGAATTCAATGCTCATGATTTTCCTCCGGGATTGTTCCACTAAACGTATGTATTTCTCAAGATCCTGCAATGCATTGTCTTGTATATATACCGAAAACATATCAGAACACGGTTGGAAAAATAAAGAAACAAAAGCGATCCGCCCGGTTTGACAGAGGGTTATGCATATTGACATGGGATCGGATTTATGACATAATTTCGCTGTTAGAACAATGTTCACGCCTCTTGTTCGGCGCCTTTGGACAGGCAGGGAGCTTGCGTGCCGGATACCATCCATGCATCCATATCAAAAAGGGGGGAGGAGTTTATGACATCGCTTTCATCTTTTGAAAAAAACGTTGTGCGAAGGGCGAGTGTGGGGGACATGCTGGTGCGCACCGCGGCCAGGAACCCGGACAAGCGGCTGTTTTCATTTCGGGATCATGCGTTTACCTACCGGCAGTTCAACGAGACGGTCAACCGGTGTGCGCACAGCCTGCAAAAGCTCGGGGTGAAAAAGGGCGACCGGGCGGCCATCCTGTCACACAACTGCCATCAGTTCATAATTTACTGGTGGGCGCTGTTAAAGCTCGGGGCGATTATCACGCCGCTGAACTTCATGCTCAAGCCCGAGGAGATCGAATTTATCATCAACCACAGCGAGCCTGTGATGTTTGTCGTGGAAGACGCCCTGGCAGACAACGTGGCCCAGGTCCAGGACCGGCTGACAAGTGTAAAGCATTTCAGCTATATCAACCTTGCAGGCGAGGGCGGGCCGTCGGGCTGGCAGGATTTTGATGAGCTGTTTGCCGGGGATCTGCCCGCTGATGAACCCGAAGCCGAAATCGCGCCCGACGATCCGGCCACCCTGCTTTATACATCGGGCACCGAGGCCGCGCCCAAGGGGGTGTTAAACTCCCATCTGAACTATTACATCGACATTCTCTCGAGCCTGTTTGACCTGGGGATCCGGGAGGACGCCCGGATTATCACCGGAATTCCGCTTTACCACGTGGCTGCCATGTACCTGTTTACGGCCATCGTGGCCGTAGGGGCCACCACGGCCGTGGAGTACGCCCCGGACCCCAATGAAATCCTGGAAATGACCCAGAACGAGAAGATCACCCACTGGGTCTGGCCGCCGGCCCTGTACGCAGGTCTTCCCATGATGCCCGGATTTGATAACTACGATCTGTCATCGCTTCAGCAGTGCGTGGTCTTCGGGGCGCTGGCCGCGCCGTCGGTGCTGGAGAAATGGCAGAAGATGCTGCCCCACGTCGGTTTCATGAACTACTACGGCCAGACCGAGATGAGCCCGCTGGGCACCAGCCTGCGGCCCGAGGACTTTAACCGCAAGCCCACCTCCATCGGTAAGGCGCACATGCCGCTGCAGGTCAAGGTGGTGGACCATAACGACAACGAGGTGCCCGTGGGCGAGGAAGGCGAACTGGTGGCAAGGGGCCCCGCGGTCATGCTCGGCTATTACAAGGACGAGGAAAAAACCGCCCAGACCTTTCGAAACGGCTGGCATCACACCGGCGACCTGGTCCGGATGGACGCGGAAGGGTTTGTCTACTTTGTCGACCGGGTCAAGGATATGATCAAGACCGGCGGGGAAAACGTGGCCTCCCAGGAGGTCGAGGCCATGCTGTTTTCCTGCCCGGGTGTGATGGATGCGGCGGTGATCGGGCTGCCGGATGAATACTGGTCCGAGATCGTCACCGCCGTGGTGGTGCCGGCCCAGGGCCACGAGGTGACCGAAGAGGGGGTGATCGCATTCTGCAAGGAGCACCTGGCGGCCTACAAGGTGCCCAAGAAGGTGTTCGTGGTCGACCAGATGCCGCGAAACCCCAGCGGAAAAATTATCAAGAAGCAGCTCAGAGAGCAGTTCGCCCCGGCCTGATCAGGCAGGCATCAATTTTTACAGCTTGCTTACCGGGGCCATGTAGATGGTGAATTCGTCCTCGCCGTCCACGTCAAGCACCGCGTCTGCATACTCCTGGTCATAGGCGCCGATGGCACATGTCCCGCAGCCCACGGCTTCGCAGGCCAGGTACAGGTTCTGGCAGACGTGCCCGGCGTCCATGGCGATTACCTTGTAGGCGGCCATGCCATAGCGCCATTCCATGCGCGAGGTCACGGTTGTCCAGATAAACGTGGCCGCGCTTTTTCCGGCAAAGGACTGGCCCATGGCCATCCGGGTGACCTGGTGCTCCAGGTTTTCTTCCGTGGTGACTTCCGCGAGCTGGTGGGTCAGCGGCAGGTACCTGTATATGCCCTTTTCCAGGTCCTCGACCCGGAATGCCGCGATATAGGTTTCAAAAGAGTGTCGGCATCCGGCTGAGGGCACGGTGCGCAGGGCGTTATACATCCCCTCCTTTTGCCGCACCCCTTGTGTGGCCCACAGCAGAAAGGACAGCTCCGCAAGGAAAAGGCTCCCCCTGGTTGCGGTGCGGCGCGATTTCCGGTTTGCAATGGCCTCGGCCAGGGGAATCGGTTTTACGGTCTGCCAGTGACGGCTTCCGGGAAGATCAATTTTGCGCGCCCCTTTGGGACAGGGCTTTTCAATGGGCGGCGGGGGCACGCCCCGGGACTGGTCCGTGTTTGAAAAATCCACGCTTTTGCGGATGGAGTCCTTTAAAAAGTATTTCAGGTCATGCATGCGCATTGCGGTGCCTGCCTTTCTGTCTGCAATCGGATTTTGATTTGCCTTGTGTTATGGTAATAATCATTTATCATGCCAAAGGCAAAAATACGGGTTCCGACCTCAATTCGGGTCCAAAGGAGGCAGAGCAGCGTGCGCGACGATATTGACATTGCGTATTTTAAAAAGCGTTTGGAAGAAAGGCTTGCAGAAATTGACAAGGACCTGGCCGGGGGCAGGCAGAGTGCCGCACCGGTGGAGCTCGACCAGGCCCGGGTGGGCCGGGTCTCCCGCATGGATGCCATGCAGCAGCAGGCCATGGCCCAGGCGGCCCAGAGATCGGCTAAAACCGAGAAAATGCGGGTTTACAAGGCTCTGGATCGAATCCGCTCAGGTGATTTCGGCTATTGCATGAATTGCGACGAGGAGATCGCGGAAAAAAGGCTGAGGTTTGACCCCAGTGTCTTGTTTTGCGTGGAATGCGCCAGGGCCGCGGAAAGCAGGTAGGTGGAAAGGAAGACAACCGTGTTGTGTGAAGCCGATGAAATAACAACCGGGCTGATTCGGGAGGCTCTTGAACTGGGGGCCACGGATGCTGCGGTCATATCCGCGGATCAGATCGTGGTGGACAAAAGCCTGGCGGACAAATGCCGCAACCCGAAGTGCATGAATTACGGGCTGTCCAACAGCTGCCCGCCGCACGTGGCCGGCCCATCAGCATTTAAAGATCTGCTTGAAACATTTTCCCGGGCAATTGTGTTTAAAATCGAGGTGCCCTCCGAGGTTTTGTATTCCGGACAGAACCTGGAGCTGTTCCAGCTTCTGCATGAAACCGCGGCCGGCATCGAGCAGGCGGCAGTGCGCATGGGATTTTCCGGTGCCCGGGCCTATGCCGGAAACTCGTGCAAAAAGGTGTTCTGCGGCGAGCACCTGGAATGCCGGGTACTTGAAGGAGACGGGCAATGCCGCAACCCGGACCGGGCCCGGCCCTCCATGTCCGGCTTCGGCGTGAACGTGGCAAAGCTATACGAAGTTGCCGGCTGGCAGCGCAAAGGCGTGACCCACGAAACCGATTCAGAGAGCATTCGCATGGACAGCATCTGCGGGCTGGTGCTTATCTGTTGATGCATTGCCGCGTGCGTCGCTTGCCGGGCAAAGGAGTTTCCTCGCTCCAGGAGCCTCTTTGCGCCTCAAATTCCGCTCGGAAACCCGCTTTTCCGCACCGCCGTCAGGGCAACAAAGTGCAATTTCGTTAAAGCGCAAAAAAAGGATTTCAAAGAATTAAATAGCGTGTATTTTCGAATGGGTGTGGACAGGGGCGGACGGCGGGGATGATTTGTGAGATGCATTGAGCGCGTAAGCGGTCAGCATTCGAACAAATTATCCCCGTCGGCCGCCCTCTGCGAAAAACCTTGAAGCTTCGTGGTTTTTTTGCAGGGCCTCAGAAGATCGAAAGCCTTCGGAAAAAAACAATGCCGCTGAGGCGGCCTCACCCCTTGCGCGGATCAGCGGTTTTTTTTCATGGAAAGTGAAATCCGCTTTCTTTCCAGGTCCAC
>JBKHJS010000203.1:0-3741 GCA_046537995.1 Desulfobacterales bacterium | reverse complement strand
AGATAGGCCGTGGGCTCGTCTAAAAGAAGCGCCCGGGGGCCAAGGGCCAGTCTTGCTGCCAGGGCCACCCGCTGGGCCTCGCCCCCGGAGAGTTCATACCACATTCTGCCGGCAAATTCCTGCGGGTCAAGCCCGACCATGGATAATGCCGCACGGGCTTTTTCCCTTTTACCGGTAATGCCGCGGATTTTCAACCCGTAACTGACATTGCCGAGCACGGATCGCTTCAAAAGATACGGGGACTGGGAAAGCAGGGTGATCTGTCTTCGGCTCTGCAGGTCATTGGGATTGGTGGGTCTGCCGGAGAAAAAAACACGGCCCTGGACCGGGGATTCCACCAGGGCCAGAATCCTGAGCAGGGTGCTTTTGCCGCTGCCGTTGGGTCCGGAAATGCCGATGATTTCACCCGGGTACACGACCATCCGGTCGATTTCCAGAACAACCCGATCGGCATAGACCTGCCGGATATTTTCCAGTTCGTATAAAGGCGCCATCAGGCCCGGGTCCTTTTCTTGAGCATATTTAATGCCAGGTTGATCAAAAAGGCAATTGTCAGCAGCACCAGTCCCAGGGCAATGCCGAAGGCAAACCGCCCCTTGTTGGTCTCCAGGGCAATGGCCGTGGTAATGGTCCGGGTGTACCACTTGATATTGCCGCCCACCATCATGGATATGCCCACCTCGGAAACAATGCGGCCGTATGCCGTCACCGCCGCGGCCAGAAGGCTGAACCGGGATTCCCAGACCGTGGTCAGCAGCATTTGCCTCCGGTCGGCGCCGAGGGTGGAAAGCAGGGCGGGAAGGCGCTGATCCAGGGCTTCCACTGCCGAAGCCGTCAAAGCGATGACAATGGGCAGCCCGAGTATGGTCTGCCCGATGCAGATGGCCGGCAGGGTAAACAGCAGGCCGAGTTCGCCCAGCGGCCCCTGCCTGGAGACCAGGGTATAGACCAGCAGGCCGATGACCACGGTGGGCAGGGAAAGCAGGGTGTCCACGATCACCCGGACCGCCCGCTTGCCGGCAAAATCGTAGTGGCCCAGCAGAAAGCCCGGGGGGATTCCCAGAATCAGGCTGGCCAGGATGGAGGCAGTGGAAACCCGCAGGGTGACCCAGATGGCAGAAAAGGTTTCCGGATCTCCCTGGAGCAGCAAATTCAGGGCCTGGACCAGGCCTTCTGCGATATAATCCATGCGCCTTATTTCTGCTGATTAGTTTTCCGCGTTGGGGGTAAACAGCGGCTTGCCAAGCAGCTTGTAACTGCCGATGAATTCCTGGGCCTGCCCGGCGGTGATCCAGTTGATAAATTCTTGTGCCATTTCATAGTCGATGTTTTCGCACCGATCCGGGTTGACGGCAATTGCGCTATACTGGTTAAACAGTTCCGGGTCGCCCTGGACCAGGATCTTAAGGGGCGGGCTGCCGTCCTGATTGTGGGCGTACTTGATATAAGTTCCCCGGTCGGTCAGGGTGTAGCCGTTGCGCTCGGCAGCCACCCGGATGGTGCCGATCATGCCCTGGCCGGTTTCCAGGTACCATTTTGCTTTGGCCGGCGGTTTCACTCCGGCTTCGTGCCAGAGGGCGCGTTCCTTTTTGTTGGTCCCGGAGTCATCCCCTCGGCTGACAAACAGGGATTTTTCTTCCGCGATTTTTTTCATGGCCGCATTTGTGTCCATGCCCCGGATCCCGGCCGGATCCCGGTCCGGTCCGATGATTACAAAGTCGTTGTACATGATCTGCGTGCGCACCACGCCGTAGCCGTTATCCACGAATTTTTTCTCCGCCGCCGGTGCGTGCACCAGGAGCAAATCCACATCGCAGTTGCGCCCGATTTCCAGGGCCCTGCCCGTGCCCACAGCAGTCCATTTCAATGTGATGCCCGTATCATCCTTGAATTTCGGGGCCAGTTCATCGAGAAGCCCGGTGTTATCCGTGCTCGTGGTGGTTGCCATCATCAGGCTCTGTGCCGGGACAGAGGCGGGAAACATCAGAAAAAAAGTCCAAAACAGGGCTGCGGAAAGCCTGAATGAAGACACGGGGCGCTCCTTTTTTTGATTCCATTATAAACGGATGGTTCGGGCTGAATAAGTGCAAAGCCGATTCTGCCTTTATGGTTATTTAATGTCAACTTAATATTTTAAACAATATATTTGGGAAAAGAAAAACCAAAAAAAACTTAAAAGGAGAAGTGTAGTGCCGGGGAGAGCAATCTGTCAGAATTCCGGGAAACTGTTTGAAAGCAGCAAGCAAAGGCAGGATTACCTGGGATAGAGCATTTTGCCGGTCAGGCTGAAATCGTAGCCGGGCAGATCCGCGGCCAGATCCTTGAATTGCGGCTCCAGAAGCATATTTAGAAAGTCCTGGATGTTTTGCGTAAAAAAACGGTTCCGGTCTACCAGAAGGTCGAAGCGCTCCCAGTGCATGGGCAGAAAATCCAGGTTCAGCAAACCGGCCACCGCCCGGATGCCGGGACCGGCATCCGCCCGGCCCGAAAGCACGGCCAGGCCCACGTCCAGATGCCGGTGGACTTCATTGTTGTATCCGTTCAGTCCGGCAGGATCCATGCCGGCTTGCTTTATTTTCCGGTCAAACCAGAGCCGGGTGCCTGTGCCCGGCTGCCGGTTGACCAGCCGGACCCGGTCTGACTGCAGGTCAATGAGGGTTTGGATTTTTTTGGGATTGCCGCTGGCAAGCAGGATGCCCTGTTCCCGTTGGCAGAAATTCATTACCGCCGGCATGGATTCCAGTTCCTCATTGATCTGGGAAAAATTGAAATCCTGCATGTCCTCTCGGGCCAGGTGGCTGGTGGCGATATGACATAGCCCCTGTCGAAGGGTTTTCAATCCGCCCATGCTGCCCAGATTTCCGAAAACAGCCGTGTATTGCGGATACATGCGCATAAACAGGTTCATGCTGCGCTCCAGGAGAATGTCGTTGCTTCCGGCGATTACAAACAGGGAGGGACTCCGGAACAGATACGTGTCCTGGGAAGGATAATTAATGGTGTTGTTTTCAACCCACGCGTGGACCAGATGTTCGGGAAACAGCCACTTGCCGGTGACTTTTGTGGCGGGCAGCCCCTGGTCAGTGATCAGCCGGTAGACCCTTTTTTCATTGATGTCCAGCATCCGGGCGACTTCCCGGGTGGACAGGAGTTTGAACTGCAATTGGCCTCCCTGAAAATTTCACATAACAGCGCAAATATCCATACCATGAATTGCATGTATGACAAGAAACAGATTATCAATTCAATACCATGACAGGCTCGTATTGGCAAATGCGCCAGGGATGTTTTTCCGCGGATTGCATTATTTCCTTATCCGGTGGGTTCCAGGGTGCGGAACAGTGCCGTGGGCAGGCACCGGAGATAAAAGAAAGGCTCACGGCAACGCCATGAACCCTTGATATCTCTGGTGGGCGCTACTGGATTTGAACCAGTGACTTCTGCCGTATGAAGTTTTAACATGCTGATAAGATAGAAGATAATAAAGCAAGGTGCAACAATAACAAATAAATATCGATTTTCCGTTTTTCCTTTTTGACCGTTTTTGTTTTGGTCACAATTTTCGCCCACGCTTTTCAAGGGAAGGCGAGGGCCATACGTTCATTTTAAAAGGCAAGCCATAACTGGCACTTTCTTTCCTCTTCAGCCACGGAATAATGACACATTTTAAAAATCCTTCAAGAATAATAGCCGCTATTCTTTACTAAGACCCAAAGGTGATTATGTCTCCTTTCCTGCGTA
>JBKHJS010000202.1:0-3758 GCA_046537995.1 Desulfobacterales bacterium | reverse complement strand
TAGTTACTGAATCAAATTGATACACCTATTTCGAAATGACTAAAGATTTAATGTTGAGACCCCAGGTTCACCCTACAGTATTTATTGCCGAAGGAGCTCGTGTCTACGGGGATGTCCAGGTCAGTGCCGGAGCAAGCATATGGTTTAATGCTGTGTTAAGAGGAGATGAAGGTAGAATCGTTATTGGCCCTGAAACTAATGTTCAAGATAATGTAGTCATACATAGTGATCTGAACTTTGAAGTGCACATTGGCAGAAAAGTTAGCATCGGGCATGGAGCAGTAATTCGAGGATGTAGGATTGAAGATAATGTTATGATAGGGATGAATTCCACTATAATGACTTCCGCAGTAATAGGCGAAAACAGCATCGTCGGAGCAAATGCAATGATCAGTTATAATAAACAATTCCCACCCCGATCATTAATAATGGGTGTTCCCGCTAAGCGGGTTCGTAAACTGACCGAACGCGAATTAGGAATGAATGAAATTGCAATAAGTATCTACCAATCATTGGTTGAGAAATACTCAAAAGGTCAAATCAATGGTATCTAATAGCTACGGGTTAGATGCAAGATGAAAGTGCACTTATTAGAAGGAGCACTTTCATCTTACCATCATCAACGCTACGAGCAAATCTGATCAGAGCGCATATCCGTTATTTCAAATAGTCATGGATCTATTTACCCCAAGTTAAATCAAAGTCAGAATTCACATAAGACCCATTTACAACTTCCACGATTGGTATTTTTTATAGGACCAGTCTGTCCGACTACTTGAGCCCCAGCTTCTTCATCCGATTGTGAAGCGTGGTGCGCTTCATGCCCAGAATTTCGGCCGCCCCGTCCGGGCCGCTGATTTTGCCCTGGGTTTGGGACAGCACATGCCGAATGTAGCGCCGCTGCATGTCATCGAGGGTGGGGAGATCGGAAAACAGATGCCCGGGGCTGGTGCGCCGGTCCGCCGGCAGGTTGAGGCTGAGGCTGCCGTCCTTGGAAAGAAGCACGGCACGCTCCATAACATTCTGCAGCTCCCGGATATTGCCCGGCCAGTCATGGGCGGTGAGCATGGCCTCTTCCGCCCGGGTCAAAGAAAGGCCCGGCCGGTTGTATTTGGCGGCAAACCGGTGCAGAAAATGGTTGGCCAGCAGGGGGATGTCATCTTTTCGCTCCCTGAGCGACGGCAGAGTCAGGGGAATCACGTTTAGCCGGTAGTAAAGGTCCTCCCGGAACCGGCCGGCCGCCACCTCACTGGCCAGATCCCGGTTCGTGGCCACCACCAGCCGAAAGTCCGAATAGATGTTTTTGGTGCCGCCCACCCGTATCATGGTTTTCTCCTGAAGGGTGCGCAGAAGTTTAACCTGGATGGATTTGGGCACCTCCCCGATTTCATCGATAAACAGGGTTCCCTGATGGGCAAGCTCCATCCGGCCTTTTTTCTGCCGGTCCGCGCCGGTAAACGCTCCCTTTTCATGGCCGAAGAGCTCGCTTTCCACCAAGTTTTCCGGCAAAACAGTGGGGTCGACGATGACCAGGGGGTTATCCCGGCGGCGGCTGTGCTGATGGATGCGGCGGGCCAAAAGCTCTTTGCCCGCCCCGGTCTCACCCAGGATCAGCACCGTACTGTTTGAGGCCGCGATTTTATCCGTCTGGGCCAAAAGCTCCTGCATTTTCGAACTTTGGGTGATGATGGAATAGGTGTCCGACGGCTCAAGCTGGCTTAAATGATCCACGGCTTTCTGCTCCAGCTGCCGGCTGAATTCAAATATCTGGTCGATATAACCGGTGAGCCAACGGGCCATGCGGATCAACTGGGATTCATCGAACTCGTCAAAGCAGTCTTCCACATAGGAGTTGTCATGGTACAAAACGCCCTGGGGCCGGCCTTCGACTTCAAAGGGAACGCAGAGTATGGCCTTGACCCGGCTGGGATCCATTTCATGGTCCTTTCGGCGGATGATTTGGGGCCGGTTTTCCCGAAATGCGGTAAAAATCAGGGAGAGGTTGACCTTAAACCCCTCGGTGGCCACATCCGCCTGGGATAGGTTGCAGGGGCCGCGAAGCACCGGCCCTTTGTCCGGGCCGTGGCGGCGGAACCAGAAAAGCCCCCCCCGCTCGGCGCCGAAAAACCGGTTGGTGGTTTTTACCGTCCGCTCCAACAGCTTATCAAAATCCGCGCTCGGGGTAAGGTCCTGGATCACATTGGCGAACATATCGAGCATTTCGTTGTTTGATACTTGCTGGGCCGCCATATCGCTTTTTATGGACAGAAGCGGACGAAGGTCATCCGGAAAAAAGACGTCCACGTAGCTCGCAAAATCCTTGCGCGCTTTTTCCGCCGAAAGGCGCGCGTTTTCCTGGTCACCGGTGCGCAGTTTGAGCCGGGCCATCTCCACGTGGGTTTTGCCGAGCTGTATCGGGTCGCCGGAGCGGATCAGGTAGTCCTCGCTGGTGTTTAAAAGCGATTCTACATAGAGGGCCTCTTCGGCATTAACCATGGCCTCCGCGCCTTTCAGGCGAAGCGCCACTCCCCGCAGATGGATGTTTGGCTCCCGCATGATGCGGCTGAATTCATCCATGAAGTTGAGTGAAGGGATTTGCCAGAGGTTGCGGCGGTTTAATTCAAAAACGGTTTCGATCACAATAGGCGAGGCGTATTGGTGGATAAGCCCCGAGGCCGCCCCTTCGCTGATGGTTTGCTCGATCCAGTCGCCTGCCTCCTTGTACCGGCCCTCCATAAAGTGATGGAAGGCCAGGCCGCCCTTGGCAAAATAGTTGGCCAAGGCATTCTGGGTGGTTCGGGCCTGCAGCAGGGCGCCGGAGAGATGAAAGTAGGCCTCTTTGTTTTTTTTGATGCTTAAAAGTATAATCCCGAGCACCGCCCGCAGGGTGTTGGCAAGCCCCTGGTCCGCGCCCTCAATGGCGAGCCTCCGGTAATAGTCAAGGGTGCCGATGGCGCGGTGGAACTCGCCCAAAAACGCCGCACAGTAGGAAAGCCAAAGCGGACCGGACGGGTTGATGACCCGGCCCTGGGTTTCAGACTCAAAGCTTTTGGCTGCCCGCTCAAAATAGGTGGTCGCCTCGCGGAAGCGGCCCTGGAGAAAGTAATACAGCCCGATAAATTCCGCGGCCTGGGTCAGAATGTCCTCATCCCCTAAAGATTCGGCCTTGCTTTTGCCCGCTTCGAAAAAGGCCATAGCATTGGCGCGCTGCTCGGAAAAATAGAAGAGGCGGCCCAAATGCAGATGGATAATGGCGGTGGATCGCAGGTCCCCTATCTCTTCGGCTTGGCGCAGGGCCTCCCCCATGGTGACGATGAGATCGTTGAATCCCTTGCCCAGTACAAAGCTCACGTTGGCCAGCTGAATTGCGGTGGCGACGAACAGGGTCTCGCGCCCAGCCGAGGCCGGGCATCCGGAGAGCCGATTCACGATATTTTGCAGGTGCAGGCAGGCATTGTCCTTGTCGCCCGAAGCAATAGCCGCGTTGGCCAAATTTTTTTCCAGCTGAAGTGCTTCTTCGCTAAATTGCGGCGTTTTTATCGGCTGTGGGTGTCGCATCTGTCCCTCCTTTTTTGTTTATGATAGCATAGGGCGACACAAAGTCAACCGGATTGACCAAATATGGTCAGCCATCTGTCCAAATAAGAACAGCACGCCATGCAGCCAAATTTTTTATATTAAATATCAATTTGTTATGAAATTTTTGGGTTAGGCATGAGACTTGCAATATCTGTTTTCCGCAATGATCCATCAACCGC
>JBKHJS010000201.1:0-3777 GCA_046537995.1 Desulfobacterales bacterium | reverse complement strand
GCGTCATATCCAAACAGGGAATTGATCTCCTGGCGCAGGTCCACGCTTGGCTTAAGCTTCATTTCGTCGGGCAGGGCGATTACCGTCTCGGTCTTTTCCGGGATACATACGTGGAGAAACCCCTTGCAGGCGCCCGGGTATTTCTGCAGCACGCTGAGCAGGTCGTCCATGGTCTGTTCCTGTACGCTCTCGGTGTCCAACCGGATGTGCAGGCTGGCCGCCCACTTGCTTTCTGCCTCGTCAATGCGCACCACGCTGTCTGCCAGGATCTTGGCGCTGTTTTCGTTTTTCTGCACCTGACCTTGGACAAACACCGGCGTATCTGTCACCAGCACGTCCTGCACCGATGCATACAGGGAAGGAAACACCGTCACCTCCACTGCGCCGTGCATGTCCTCGATATCCACAAAGGCCATGGGATCGCCCTTTCTGGTCATAATCGACTTGATGTTCTTGATTATCCCGCCGATTCTGACGATTTCCTTGTCACTGACCCGGTCTTCCTTGATGGAAAGGGCGTGCACGTTGGCGTATTTTTCCATCACGTCCCGGTATTCGTCCAGGGGATGCCCGGTGATGTAAAAGCCGATGGCTTCTTTTTCCAGTTCCAGGAGATATTTTTCGTCCCACTCGGGCAATTCCGTAATCTCCGGAGTATTCAGGTTATCCACCGCCTGATCCGTCCCCCCGCCGAAAAGCGACTTCTGGGGATCGTTTCGTTCCCTCTGAACGCGCTGGCCGTAATCAATGGCGTCTTCTGCCGCAGCCATGAGCGCGGCCCGGGTGTATCCCGTGAAATCGAACGCACCGCACTGAATCAGGCTTTCCAGCACCCGCTTGTTGACTTTTCGCAGGTCCACACGCTGACAGAAGTCAAAAACAGAGGCAACCCGCCCTTCCCTGCGGATCTCCAAAATTGAGTCAATGGCGGATTCGCCCACGTTTTTCACGGCCGCCAGGCCGAAGCGGATCTTCTCACCGGAAACCGTAAACCCCTTGTCACTTTCATTGACGTCCGGCGGCAGAATGGGGATATTCATGTTGCGGCATTCGGCAATGTACTTGGCCACGTTGTCCGAGGAATTCATTTCCGAGGTCAGCACCGCGGCCATATATTCCTCGGGAAAATGCGCCTTTAAATAGGCGGTCTGATAGGCGATCATGGCGTACGCGGCGCTGTGGGACTTGTTAAACCCGTAGCCAGCAAAGGTCTCAATCAACTCGAAAAGCTCCTCTGCCTTGCCCTGCGCGATGCCGTTGTCCATTGCACCCTTGACAAACCGGTCCCGGTGCTCTGCCATGACCTCGGGGATCTTCTTTCCCATGGCCTTTCGCAAGCTGTCTGCTTCTGCCATGGAATAATTGGCCACCTCTCCGGCGATCTTCATCACCTGCTCCTGGTAGAGGATCACGCCGTAGGTGACGTTCAAAACCGGTTCAAGCTCCGGGATCAGGTATTCCACCCGCTTTCTGCCATGCTTGCGCTCCACGTAGTCGTCATGCATGCCGCTGCCCATGGGCCCTGGCCGGTACAGCGCCACCAGCGCGGTGACCTCGGCAAAGCTCTCGGGCTTCATCCGGACCAGCAGATCCTTCATCCCGGAGGACTCCAGCTGGAACACCCCGGTGGTATTGCCTGCAGAAAGCAGTTGATAGGTCTTTTCATCATGCAGGTCCGGGTTGCCCAGGTCGGGCGGGGTTTTGCCCTGGGATTCGATGATGTTCACAGCATTGGCCATGATGGTGAGGTTGCGCAGACCCAGGAAATCGAATTTCACCAGCCCGATTTTCTCCACCATTTTCATGTCAAACTGGGTGAGCACCTCCCCGCGCTTGCCTTTATACAGGGGCAGATACTCCACCAGGGGCTTGTCGCCGATGACCACGCCCGCGGCATGCGTGGAGGCGTGCCGGTTCAATCCCTCCAGAGACCTGGAGATCTCGATTAACTCACCGATAGTGGGATCGGACTCGGCCCGCTCGGAAAGCCGGGGCTCTGTCTCCATGGCGCGCTCCAGGGTCATGCCAGGAGTTTCCGGCACCATTTTGGCGATTTCATCGACTTCCCGCAGGGAAATGTTCAGCGCCCGGCCCACGTCCCGGATTACGGCCCGGGCCTTCATCTTTCCGTAGGTGATGATCTGGGCCACGTAATCCGGACCGCCGTAACGGTCCACCACGTAATGAAACACCTCGTCTCTGCCGTGTATGCAGAAGTCCACGTCAATGTCGGGCATGCTCAGGCGAGCGGGGTTTAAAAACCGCTCGAAGATCAGCCCGTTTTCAATGGGGTCAATGTCGGTGATTCCCAAGGCGTAGGCCACCAGGCTGCCCGCGGCCGAGCCCCGTCCCGGGCCCACGGGAATGTTGCGGTTCTTGGCATACTCGATAAAATCGGCCACGATCAGAAAATAGCCGGGAAAGCCCATGGAATTAACAATTCCGATCTCGTAATCCACCCGCTCCCGGTAAACCGAATCATCGAGTTCCGGATTTTTTTCCCGGATCTTTTGCATGCGCTGTTCATAGCCGGCCCGGACCTTTTCTTCAAACAGCTCGGCCTCGGAGCGGTCTTCTGCCTGGCTGAACTTCGGAAAATGCAGGGTTTTAAAGTCGAATTCCACGTGGCAGCGCTCGGCGATTTTCCCCGTGTTGGCAAGCGCCTCCGGGCAACGGGGAAAGGCGGCTTCCATATCTTCGGCCGGCTTGAAGTAGAGCTGACCCTGGCCGAACTGCATCCGGTCCTCGTCCTCCATGGTCTTGCCGGTCTGGATACACAGCAAAACCTCGTGGGCCCGCTCGTCTCCGGCATCCAGGTAATGGCAGTCATTGGTGGCCGCCACCGGGATCGACAGGCGCTGCCCCATTTCCAGCAGGGCCTTATTGACGGTTTCCTGCTCGGACATGCCGTTGTGCTGGATCTCCAGGTAAAAATTGTCCGCCCCGAAAATATCGGCGTAAAACCGGGCCGCGGCCTCTGCCTGATCCATCCGACCCTCCAGGATGCGCATGGGGATCTCGCCCTTGATGCACGCGGACATGCCGATCAGGCCTTCGGCGTGGGCCTGCAGGATATCCTTGTCAATGCGGGGCTTGTGATAAAAGCCCTCCACGCTGGCAACAGTGGCCAGCTTGCACAGATTCTGATACCCGGTCTGGTTGCGCGCAAGCAGCACCAAGTGGCTCATGCCCCGGTGGTCCGAGGGGGTTTTATCCCGCAGGGTGCGCGGGGCCACGTAGCACTCACACCCGATAATCGGCTTGATGCCGGCCTCGTGGGCCTGCTGGTAAAAATCCACCACCCCGAACATGGTGCCGTGATCCGTAATGGCCACAGACGGCATGTCATATTCTTTGGCCCGGGCCAGCAGGTCCTTGATCCGGATGGCCCCGTCGAGCAGGCTGTATTCCGTGTGTACGTGAAGATGCACAAAATTGGAAGGATTGATGCTCATGAAAAACCCAAATAATTAAATTCGAATATCGAAATCCGAAATCCGAAACAAATCCGAAATCCGAATTTCAGAATTATCAAAACCCCGATAGGATCACAATATAGGATCACAATCACTGCGATTTTCGGTAAATGGCACCGAAAATGTTCATTAATTCAATTGACTCAGCAAGCATGGATTGCCGAACCTGCTCCGTATCCGAATCTCTGGTGTCTATAAGTTTCAGCCAATAAGTGCTCTCCTTGGCTTCCTTACGGCAAATCTTGATCCGGTTCAAAAAATCTTTCTTACTCAAAGCTTCATTGGCTTCAATATAATTGGC
>JBKHJS010000200.1:0-3781 GCA_046537995.1 Desulfobacterales bacterium | reverse complement strand
AGCGGCAAAGGACGACAACCCCCATGGGGCTATATAAAAAACAGCGAACCCTGGCGGCTCCGGTTTCTTTTTCCGGCCATGGCGTGCATTCCGGCAAAACCGTAAATCTGACCGTACACCCGGCGCCGCCGAACTACGGCGTCCGGTTCAGGCGCATGGATCTGCCCGCAAAACCGACGGTCGCCGGACACTTCAACCGGGTGGTGGACACCAGCCTGGCCACAGTCATCGGGGAGAGCGGATGCATCGTCTCGACAATCGAACACCTGATGGCGACCCTGGCCGGACTTTCCGTTGACAACGCGCTGGTGGAGATCGACGACTACGAACTGCCCATCATGGACGGCAGCGCCGCCGTGTTTACCCGGCAGATCCGCGAAAAGGGCATCCAATCCCAGGATGCACCGCGGTTTTATTTTATCATTGAAAAACCGATCCGGATCGAGGGCCAGGACAAGTCAGTATGCGTTTACCCGGACAGCCGCCGGCTCATCACGTGTACAATTGATTTCGACCACCCGGCCATCGGCAGGCAAACCTATGAAATCGAATTGAGCGACGAGCGCTTTGAAGCCGAAATATCCGGAGCCCGGACCTTCGGATTCCTGCACGAACTGGAGATGATGAAATTCTATGGCCTGGCCAGGGGCGGCTCACTGGAAAATTCCGTTGGCGTCGATGAAAACGGCGTGGTCAACGCCGAGGGGCTGCGCTGGCCGGATGAATTCGTGCGGCACAAGATCCTGGACTGCATCGGGGATTTTTCCCTGCTCGGGCTGCCGATTCTGGGGCATATCACCCTGTACAAGTCCGGGCACAATTTCAACCACGCGTTTTTAAAGACATTTTTCAAGCAAAAAAAGAGCTGGAAAACCGCGACCATTGACATGATGGACACCGTCGGCATTGCCCGGTAACCGTCAAGTACACAACTTACCGGAACCCAAATGCGAATTCATTGTTCTGTTCTCCGATTTTCCGCGGCAATCATGCTGGCCGCAGCAATGGCCACCGTCTTGTGCCCGGCCGCGCTCCGGGCCCAGGAAGCCCAGCTCGAAGACATGGTCGTGAGCAACAACCGGGACGATCTGCTGCTTTTTGTCAAGGTGGAGGGCGCCTTTACCGAGAAAATGCGGCAGGCCGTATTAAACGGGATTCCCACGTCTTTTTCCTTTATTGTGCGGCTGAAAAAAATCAATCCTTTCATTCTGCCCAATTCCACAGTGGCCGAACGGAAAGTCACCCATACCGTCAAGTATGAAAATCTCAAAAAACGCTTCACGGTCAAGCGCTCCTGGGAAGACAACCGCGCGCTTACCACGGATTCCTTTGAGGAGGCCCGGCAGTGGATGTCGGAAATCAAGAGTCTGGCCGTGGCGCCCATGAAAGAACTCGAAAAGGGCAAACGCTACCGGTTAAGGGCCAAGGCCGAACTCGACAAGGTGGAACTGCCCTTTTACCTGAACTATGTCTTCTTTTTCGTTTCCCTATGGGATTTTGAAACCGACTGGCACGGAATTGAATTTGTTTATTAACGTGTCCCGGATTTCCAATTTCTTGGATAACTGCATGCGCAAATGAAACCAAACCGCTATCTGATCCCAAAATCCCCCGATCCGGCATCCGACCGCGTCCGCAGGAAAAGGGACTTCATCATCATCGGCGTGGTGCTGGCAGCGGTATGCCTGCTGTCCTACCTGATTATCCGGCCGATGATGGCCGGTGTGAACATGCCCGTATCCAACATGATGTTGATGTTTATCCTTATCAACATCAACATGATGCTCATCATCCTCCTGATTTTCCTGATTTTCCGGAATGTGGTAAAACTGTTCTACGAGCGGCGCAGCCGGATTCCCGGAACCAAGCTGCGCACCAAGCTGGTGGCCGCCTTTATTTCGCTGAGCCTGCTGCCGGCGGGCGTGCTTTTTGCATTTTCCCTGCACTTTATCACAACCAGCATCGAGTTCTGGTTCCAGGTGCCCATTGAACAGGCCCTGGACAACTCGCTTGCCGTGGGCCGCAGCATGTACCAGCACGTGGAAAGCAACAACCGGTTCTTCCTGGAAAAGGCCGCCTACCAGGTCCGCAACCGGGATCTGCTGGACTCGGAGAATCAATCCGATCTGGCCAATTACGTTCAGATCGTCCAGCGGGAATTCAACCTCGATGCCGTGGAGGTATACAACAGCAACTACGAACGGCAGAGCTTTTCCACCGCCGACCGCATGCCCGCACGGGCGCTTTCGGAGCTCGATGCCAATCACCTCCAGAAGGCCATAAGCGTTTCGGGCAACTCCACCTCGACCTCGGAACTGCTGTACCACGGTGAACTCATCCGAAACATCGCCACGATTCCCTTCGGCGAAAAGGAAGGCAACACCCGCGGATTCGTGGTGATCAGCGTACTGCTGCCCGCGGACATGGCCGAGCACCTGGCATCCATATCCCAGGGACTCGAGGAATATCAGCAGATCAAAATGCTCAAACAGCCCATCCGCCTGACCTACTACATCACCCTTTCGGTGGTGGCCCTGCTGGTGGTTTTCTGCGCCATCTGGGTGGGCATGTACCTGTCACGCTCCATTACCATCCCCATCAAGGAACTGGCAGAAGGCACCCGGAAAGTGGCCGAGGGGGACCTGACCTACAACATCAACGTGGTGGCCGACGATGAGATGAAAAGCCTGGTGGATTCATTCAACAAGATGACCCGGGAACTGCGCTTTAACCGGCGAGAGCTGGAATACTCGGCCAGAAAGCTCTACGAGCAGAACATGGAAATCGAGGAGCGGCGCAGGTACATGGAAATCGTGTTAAACAACGTTTCCACCGGGGTAATTTCCATCGATGCAAGCGGCCGGATCACCACCATCAACGCCTCTGCCGAGGAAATGCTTCGGATCCGGGCAGATGACGCCATCAAAAAGAGCTATCAGCATCTGCTCCAGGAGTCGTACCCGAAACTGGCCGGGGAAATCATGGAACGCTTTGCCAGCAAGTCCGAAGACAGCGTGTCCAAGTCCCTGAACCTGACCATCAGCGGTCAGCGCCGGACGTTCAAGGTCAACTTCAATGCCCTCATAGACGAATCCGGCCGGCACATGGGCATCGTGATGGTATTTGACGACCTGACCGAACTGGAAAAGGCCCAGCGCATGGCCGCCTGGCGGGAGGTGGCACGCAGGATCGCCCATGAGGTGAAAAATCCGCTGACCCCGATTTCGCTTTCCGCCCAGCGCTTAAAGCGCAAATACCAACAGCGGATCAATGAATCGGTATTCGAGGAATGCACCCAGACCATCATCGATCATACCGACATGATCCGGAACCTGGTTAACGAGTTTTCATCATTTGCCCGGTTTCCCACGGTAGAGCCCGCGCCCTGCGAACTGCCTCCCATCATCCACGAATCCGTGGCCCTGTACCGGGAAGGGCATCCGGACATCGAGTTTGTCGTGGAGATCGCAAACGATCTGCCGCAACTCAACCTGGACCGCCAGCAAATCAAGCAAACCCTGATCAACCTGATTGATAACGCCATTGCCGCCATCCGGGACCAGGGGCGCATCACCATCGGCGCGGATCTCGACGAAACCGGCGAAAATATCCGGATCACCGTGGCAGACAACGGCGCCGGAATTGCAGACGAGGACAAGCCATATCTCTTTGAGCCGGATTTCACCACCAAGAAATCCGGCATGGGGCTGGGCCTGGCCATAGTCAGCACCATCGTGGCAGACCACCAGGGAAAAATCACGGCCGCGGACAACGAACCGCA
>JBKHJS010000199.1:0-3868 GCA_046537995.1 Desulfobacterales bacterium | reverse complement strand
TTTTCCGGGGTGTTGTTGGTCTCGCTGATGTGGGCCAGGATGACGTGCCGGAGGTTTTCGTGGAGCACTTCCATTAACAGGTCCCGGGCCGATTCATTGGAAAGATGCCCGGTGCGGCTTTTAACACGCTGCTTGACCGGCCAGGGATACGGTCCCTGCTCGAGCATTTCAATGTCGTGGTTGGCCTCGAGCACCAGCAGGCTGCAGTCCTTGAGATGCTGGCGGACCATGGCCGGGGCAAATCCCAGGTCCGTGGCGATACCGATTTTCCCGCAATCGTTTTGAATCGTGAAGCTGGCGGGTTCTGCCGCATCGTGGGAGACGGAAAAGGGGTGGATGATCAGGTCGTTGATGGAAAAAGCGGTGCCGCAGTCAAATGCGCAGAACGTGTCAATTCTGCCCAGGTGCGGAGAAACCGCATTCTGCGTGCCCGGGTTGATGTATACCGGCAGGCTGTAGCGCCTTGCCAGCACCCCGATGCCGGAGACATGATCCGAATGCTCATGGGAGACCACGAGCGCATCCAGATTGTCCGGAGAAATCCCCCTTTGTTGCATGCGCTGCTCGATCTGGATGCCCGAAAGCCCGGCATCAAACAGGACTGCGGTCTGTGCAGAGGCGACATAAATGGCATTGCCCTTGCTGCCGCTGGCAAGAACGCAGATTGACAGGGCGGGCTGCTCCGGGCGGGCATTGCAGCCCGGCAGTCCATGGACAAATGGCTCGGAGTCCGGGGTGGTTTTCATCGGCCGGTGTGCCCGAATCCGCCGGTGTTCCGCTCTGATTCGTCCAGGGCGTCCACAAGGTCGATCCGGGCCCGGCAGACCCGGCTGATAACCATCTGGGCGATGCGGTCGCCCCGGCTGACGGTATAAGGCGTTTTTCCGTGGTTGATGAGCCCGACCCGGATTTCTCCCCGGTAGTCCGCGTCAATGGTGCCCGGGGAATTGATCAGGCCGATGCCGTGCTTGACCGCAAGCCCGCTTCTGGGGCGGATCTGGGCTTCGTGATCCCCGGGAAGGCATACCGCAAATCCCGTGGGGATCAACTGGATTTCTCCGGGCTCGAGCCGGACCGGTGCGGAGACTGCCGCACACAGATCCATGCCCGCGGATTGGGCGGTCATGTACTGCGGCGGCGGAATGTCTTCGTCGGCCTCCGGTCTGACCCGCAGGCATTTTATGGCAAAAGCGTCAGTCATCCGGGTTGAGGCTTACTTGCTGTCGGGATTCCGTTTGGGCCCGCGCTTGTTTCGGTTGTCCCTGTCGCGGGGGCCGCGGTTGTCGCGCTGGTTTTTCGGCGGTCGGCTGTCCTTGCCGGCATCCGCCTCGCTTTTCTCTGGTGCCTCGAGCAGCGCCTTGTGGCTTAAGCGGATTTTGCCGTCCCGGATGTCAATGACCTTGACCTGGAGCGGATCGCCTTCCTTGACCACGTCTGTGACGCTTTTGACCCGGTAATGCGCCAGTTCGGAAATATGCACCAGCCCCTCGGTCTTGGCCTTGATCTGGACAAAAGCGCCGAAATCCGTTGTCCGGACCACCGTGCCTTCGTAAACCTCCCCGATTTCGGGCTCGGATCCGATGTCCTTGATGATCTGCGCGGCAGCCTCGCCTTCTTCCTTGGAAAATGCGGCGATTTTGACAAGGCCGCTGTCATTGATCTCGATCTGGGTGTTGGTGTCGTTCTGGAGCTGCCGGATATGCTTGCCGCCCGGGCCGATGAGCTCCCCGATGCGTTCCGGGCTGATCTGGACGTTAATCACATTGGGCGCATACGGGGAGAGTTCCTGCCGCGGCGCGTTAATGGTTTCCTCCATGCGGTCCAGGATGTGCAGACGGCCCTGCTTGGCCTGCTCCAGGGCTTTTTCCATGATATCCCTGGACAGTTCGGTGATTTTGATGTCCATCTGCAGGGCGGTGATCCCTTTGCGGGTGCCTGCCACCTTGAAATCCATGTCCCCGAAATGATCTTCGTCACCGAGAATGTCCGAGAGAACCACGGATTTCTCGCCGTCTGTGATCAGCCCCATGGCAATGCCGGAGACCGGCGCGGTGACCGGTACACCGCCGTCCATCAGCGCCATGCTCGAGGCGCATACCGTGGCCATTGAGGATGAGCCGTTGGATTCCAGCACTTCGGAAACCAGCCGGATGGTGTAGTCAAAGTTTTCCTTGGCCGGCACGACCTTTTCTATGGCCCGCTTGGCCAGTGCGCCGTGGCCGATATCCCTGCGGCTCGGGCCACCGGGCCGCTTGACCTCGCCAACGGAATAGGGCGGAAAGTTATAGTGCAGCAAAAACGGGTAGGTTTCATCGCCCAGCAGGGTTTCCACCCGCTGTTCATCCTGTCCCGATCCCAGGGTCAGGGCGGCCAGCACCTGGGTTTCGCCCCGGGTAAACAGTGCGCTGCCGTGGACCCGGGGCAGCATCCCGGCCTCACAGGTAATCTGGCGTACTTCATCGAAGGCGCGGTTGTCGATACGACGGCCCTGGTTTAGGGCCATGTCCCGGCAGATATCGTTTTGGATCTCATGGAGAATCTCGGCTGCATCAGCCTTATGCTCCTCGTATTGCTCGCCCAGGGCTTCAATGGCCTCTGCCCGGATATTGCTCAGGGCTTCGCGGCGCTCGATTTTGTCGGGGATTCGCACGGCCTCCCGGATCCGGTCGGCTGCCAATTGTTCCAGGCGTTCGGCCAGGCCGGCGTCTTTTTCCTCCTGGAAAAAGGCCCGCTTTTCCCTTCCGATGCTGTCTCTGAGTTTTTCCTGGATATCGATCAGGGGCTGCATTTCTTGGTGGGCAAAGTAGATGGCCTCCAGCATCTCTGATTCGGAAACAAAATTGCCGCCGCCTTCCACCATGATGATACCGGTTCTGGATCCGGCCACGATCAGGTTGATATCCGAATCCGGCCACTGGCCGATGGTGGGATTGACAACATACTGGTTGTCAACGCGTCCCACCCGGACGCAGGCAATCGGGCCTTCAAACGGGATGTCCGAGGTTTCAAGGGCCGCCGAGGCCCCGATCATGGCCAGCACGTCCGGTTCGTTTTCCTTGTCCATGGACAGGACCGTGGCAATGACCTGGGTTTCATAGTTGTAGCCCTTTGGAAACAGCGGACGGATGGGCCGGTCAATGAGCCGGGCGGTCAGGGTTTCCTTTTCGCTGGGCCGGCCGATTTCCCGGCGGAAGTAATTGCCCGGGATGCGCCCGGCGGCATAGATTTTTTCCTGATATTCCACGGTCAGGGGCAGAAAGTTGACGTCCCGCTGGTCTTCTGCCGAAACCGCGGTGACCAGTACCATGGTTTCCCCGTACTGTACCAGTACCGAGCCGGAGGCCTGCTTGGCCAGCTTGCCGGCCTGAATACTCAGCGTTTCCCCGCCGATCTGGGTTTTAAATGATATTTCCATAATTGACTCCTGAGGTGCTCAACAGAGATACGGATTTTTCCCCTCGATTATAAGGGGGGTTGCCGGTTTCCAGTAATTGAGGACCCGTTTAAGATGTATTGCCGGCTTTTGCCGGTATTTGTGCACAGATGCGCAGGTTTCCATTGATTGTTCATTGCATGTTTCGAAAAAGGCGACGATGTTATTTGCGAATGCCGAGCTGCTTGATCAGGTCCCGGTATCTGTTGATGTCCTGGTTTTTGAGGTAGTTTAACAAGCGGCGGCGCTTGCCGACCATCACAAGAAGCCCCCGGCGGGAGTGGTGGTCTTTTTTGTGGGTTTTCAAGTGCTCGGTCAGGTTGATGATGCGCTCGGTGAGCAAAGCGATCTGCACCTCGGGCGATCCGGTATCAACATCGTGGCGCTTGAATTTTTCGATGGTTCCCTGTTTGTCTTCCATGGCGATATTCACTG
>JBKHJS010000198.1:0-3902 GCA_046537995.1 Desulfobacterales bacterium | reverse complement strand
GCCCGGGGTGCCGTCGGCGTTTAACAGGTACTTGGGCACGATGAAAATCGAGATCCCCTTGGTGCCCGCGGGATCGCCCTCGATGCGGGCCAGGACCGGGTGGATGATGTTTTCGCACAGGTCGTGCTCGCCCACGGTGATAAAAATCTTGTTGCCGCTCAAGCTATAGGTGCCGTCTTCGTTTCTGACCGCGGTGGTGGTCAGGGCGCCCACGTCGGATCCGGCCTGGGGCTCGGTCAGCAGCATGCTGCCGCCCCACTTGCCGGTGACCAGTTTTTCCACGTAGGCTTCCTGCTGCTGACGGGTGCCGTATTTCTGTATCATCTCCGCCGTGCCCAGGCCCATGGTGGCATATACGTACAGCGGCCAGTTCGCCCCCATGAAGTATTCGCTCGATGCCGCGGCCACCAGGGCGGGTGCGCCCTGGCCACCCATCTCGGTGGGCGCCGAAAGACACCCCCATTCCCCCTCGAGCAGCAGCTTGTGCGCCCGGTGGAAGCTTTCCGGCACCTTGACCTCGCCGTTTTCAAATTTTACGCCCTCCCGGTCGCCTTCCTGCAGCAGGGGAAGCAGTTCCTTGATGGCCAGGCTGCGCGCCTCGGTTAGGATCATGTCGCATGCCTTGCGGTTGAAATCTTTGTAAAGATCGTATTTGAGCAGTTGTTCTCCCTGCATCTGTTCCCAGATGACAAAATCAATGTCCCGTCTGTCTGCAATCTGCTGTGCCATGCCCTGTGGTTTCCTTTTTTCTTTTTGGGTGTGGATAAACAGCCTTTGAACTGTTATGAAAAAGCCCTCGCACTTTGTTGAAAAATCGTGTAGTGTACTACACGTTATGGCACACAATACCCGGACGGGGGTATTTGTCAATAAAAAAGCAGCAATTTGCGGCGAATAATTATCAGGTTGTTGTTATGCGGGTTCAGTCGTATCGGGATCGGGATCGAAATCGGTATCGAAATCGATCCCGGTCCCGATCCCGATTTCGATCAAACTGCGGAAAAAAACCAGAGAAGGAACTTCATATATGCAGATTCCCGCGACTTGAAAAATTCACCGGGAATTGCTGATAAAAAAGATCATCTCTCGGGCCGGGCGGACAACCGCACGCGGTCCCGGCGGCGGCAGGGAAATGGCATGAAAATCGGTGAACTGGTCAAAAAAACGGGCGTTTCCAAGGAAACCATTCATTACTACATGCGGGAAGGGGTGCTGCCCAGGCCGCACAAAACCGGAACAAACAAGGCGGATTACAGCGAGCATTTCGTGGAACAAATCCGGTTGATCAAGGCATTGCGGCAGAATTACTTTCTGCCCATTTCCGTGATCAAAAAGCTGATCCAAAAGCACAAGAAACAATCCCCGGCAGACCAGCTATCGTTTCGGTTTGTAACGCAATTCATCCGTCCCCTGGATCAGCTGCTGTCCGGGGAGGTCGCCGGCAGGCAAGCCTTTATGGAGGCCACGGGCATCAGCGGGAAATGGCTTGACAAAATGGAACAGTGGCGCATTATCACCGGGGAGATGCGCCGGGGCCGGCGGTACTATTCCCGTGATGACGTGATTATTGGCAAGCTGCTGGTGGATATGGAAAACACCGGCATCGGGCCCAGGGACGGCTTTAACCCGGAGGAAATCCGGAATCTGACAGACCAGCTCAGGGAGCTTGTGGCCAGAAACGTCAGCCGGAAAATCGAGCAGACCGGAAACACGGATTCCGGTTTTCCGTCCGCAGACGGACCCGGTCAGCGGGAGACCCGGTCCACCGAGATCATGAGCCTGTTTTTATACCACATTTACCGCAAGATTGCCAAAGAGGAATACCGGCGCTATTGGCAGATCACGGAAAGCGACCCGGAGGATGGGCAGTAATGGCATCCGCAGTCGAAGTCCAGGATGTACACAAATCCTTTAAAAGCGTACGGGCGGTCAGCGGGGTGGACCTGGAGATCGAAAGCGGGCGGTTTGCGGCACTACTCGGGCCCAACGGGGCGGGAAAGACCACCCTGGTGGAAATGATCGAGGGGATTCAGAAGCCGGATCAGGGGGAAATCCGGATTCACGGCATGCCCTGGAAGGGCAACGAGCAGCGGCTGCGCCATATCATCGGCCTGTCGCTGCAGGAAACCCGGTTTATTGACAAGCTCAGCGTATGGGAGATTCTCCGGCTGTTTGCCTCGTTTTTCAGTCTCGGCAAAAAACGGGTCAGCGAGATTCTCGAGCTTGTGGGGCTTGAAGACAAACGGAAGGCCTGGGTGGTCAATCTTTCCGGGGGACAGCGGCAGCGGCTGGCCCTGGGGATCGCGCTTTTGAATCACCCGCGGGTGCTGCTGCTCGACGAGCCGACCACAGGCCTGGATCCCAACGCCCGCAGGGAGATCTGGTCGATTCTGCTGGACCTGAAAAAGCGCGCGGAAACCTCGATGGTGCTGACCACCCATTACATGGAAGAGGCCGAAAAACTCTGCGATCACATCTTAATTATCGATCAGGGCCGGGTCCTGCGTGAAGGCAGCCTGGACCAGCTGCTGGCAGACGAGACCCGGGAAAAAATTATCGAGTTCACCCTGGATGCCGCCGGCCTGCCAAATAAAACCGTTTCCGCCGGCGCGCCGTTTCCCATTGAGTGGGACAGTTTCAACGCCCGGGGCACCGTTGTCCTGGACCACATCGAAAGCCAGTTGCCGGAATTCTTTAGATTTCTGCATCAAAAAAACCTGCACCTGAAAAACATGGAATGCCGGAAAAAGACCCTGGACGATTTGTTCACCGAGCTGACGGGCAGGCGGCTAAATGAGTAATCCGATTCGACATCATCAGTTTTTCCATCTGGTTGCAGCCCATGCCAAGGAAATCATCCGGGAGCCCGCGGTGATTTTCTGGGGCATTATTTTTCCCATGCTGATTTCCCTGGGCCTGGGCCTGTCATTTACCCAGACCCGAGACGTGGTGCACCATGTGGGGGTGATCTCTGATTCGGCGGAGGCGGGGCAAAACGATTCGAAAATTCACGCGTTTTTGCGGGAGCACGGCCAAAAGGTCTCCGAACCGGCAGACCACGGCCCGAAATACAGGCTGACTGTTGAAAATCCGCAGTTGGGCGATACAACCTTCGTGTTTACCCAAACAGACTGGAAAACCGCCACGGTCCTGCTCAAGCGCGACAGGCTCCACCTGATTGTCGAGCCGGCAGGCGGGGACATCGAGTATCATTTCGATCCCCGCAACCCGGATGCAGAGCTGGCGTACCTGAAACTGACCAAGGCAATTTCCGGCAAGCCGGTTGCCGGCCCGGAGATCGCCGGCAACATCGAGCCGCTGACAGTGACCGGCACCCGGTATATCGATTTTCTTGTTCCCGGGCTGATCACCATGGGGGCGATGATGTCGTGCATGTGGGGTATCAGCTACGGCATGATCGACAAGCGGTCCAAAAAGCTGCTGCGGCGGATGGTGGCCACGCCCATGAGAAAGTCCCATTTCCTGATGGCCCTGATGGCGGTGCGCATCGGCATGAACATCATTGAAGCGGTGCTTTTATTCATATTTGCCTACCTGGTATTCGACATTGCCGTGCAGGGCAGCATTGCCGCCCTGGCCGTGATTTTTCTGGCAGGCAACATTGCTTTCTGCGGTATTGCGATTTTTGTTTCCTCGCGCACGGCCAATACAGAAGTGGGAAACGGCCTGGTCAATGCGGTGGTGCTGCCCATGACGGTGATGTCCGGGATTTTTTTCTCCTATCACAACTTTCCGGACTGGAGTGTTGCGTTCATTCAGAAATTGCCGCTGACCCTGTTTACCGACGGCGTCCGCAGCATTTTCAACGAAGGCGCGGGATTTGCGGAAACCGCGATCCCGGCCGCCATTCTGCTGGCAGTGGGGGGATTTTTCTTTTCCGT
>JBKHJS010000197.1:0-3913 GCA_046537995.1 Desulfobacterales bacterium | reverse complement strand
TTTTTTTTGCAGGGCACAACGGATTTAAAACCCCGGCGGTCAACCAAGGATTCGTGATCATAATCAATACTTCTCTCGAACACGATTACGGCAGCGAAAGGAGCGCTCTGCTGACCACGCAACAGGAAAAGCGCAAACCTATTCATGCAGGATCAGGCCGGCAGGCAGGGATTCGCCGAACATGGCGGATTCCTCGTCCCTTTTCAGCGGGACAACGGTTTTGACAACCCGGACTTCCGCCTCCATCCCGCGGGATTCAAGCCACTCAACGATCCCGGCCAGGGTCTTTTCGTCCAGGTCCCGGGCCCGGTCCCCGGTTTTGCGGCCGATGCGCGCCAGGGCGGTACCCGCTGCCCCGGGATGTTTCCATTGCTGTTGCATTACAAAATCCGCCCATTGTGCGGCCTTGCCCGGCGGGACCACGCGATCCACCGGGCCGTAAAGCAGTTCCCGGGCGCCGATCCGGGATAAGGACCAGAACAATTGCGGTCTGGATTTCTTCGGATTCATTTCCCCGAGCAGGGCATCCCCCCAGGCGCTTTTTTCCTCCGCAGCCAGGCGCTCCATGTTGGCCAACGCCATCCACATTTCAATCCGTTCCTGGAGCGGGACCCTGACGCGGGTCCCCTTTTTCGGCATGAGCACCGCCCGGCGGTCCTGGGCAAACTGCCGCTGCTGGCCGGCGCTCAGTCCGCCGGCAACCCTGCGCCACAGGATCCACCATTCGGTTACGGCCTGCTGGTTTTTCTTAAAATTCACACCGCTTTTGTATATTTTCCAGAGGGACTGAATTCGGCGGCTGTCAAAACCATCTCCGAATCCCGGGCGAAGGCAGAAGCCTGTGAGATTCAGCCACCGGATTTCATGCGCCGGGGAGTGCCTGCGATTGCCCATGCGCGCCAGAAGAGCGTCTGCAATGCTTCGAAGAAAAGACAGGGGCCAATTGTCCCGGGACCTCCGGATAATTCCGGTAATGGTTTTTACCAGGCCTGAGAGTTCACTTTCTGCGGCATCCGGTGCAAACGCGGCATCCACCGCGGCAATCGCCGCTTCCACGGTTTCGTGGTCAAACACTTCGGTTTCAGTGACCTCCGGCTGAACCGGCATCTGCCGGAGCTGGAAATTCAGGCGCCACCGGTGCCCGGTGGACAGCGACCGGCACCAGATTTCGAGCACACCGGTTTCGGTGTATTCGGCTTCCACCTGCACCGGAATGGCGGTCTGCACCCCCTTGCGGCCGAACTGAATCACGGTCCGGATCGGCGGCAGGCGCGTCATGCTCTCATCCACGGTCACCCGGTCCCCGGACCGGTCACCCGAGCGATAGCTGGAACTAAACAGGTCAAAGGCCACCGGCCGGTTGGCAAGCACCTCGAATTTGCGGTCAGTCAGGGCAATCCGGGTGCCCTCGTCCATGCCCCGCTCCACCAGGCAGATGGCCTGGGAGGGCTCGGCTTCTTCCTGTTCCCGGCTTTCAATGCCCAGGTAGTAAGAACGGGGGCTTCCGCTGCCCACGCGAACCCCTCTGCCGAAGCGGACTAGGCCGTAATAAGCCGCACCCAGGGCAACGGCAATATCCAGATTCCGGTTTTCAAGCACACCGGGCAGGCTTTCGTCGTTTTCCGTAAACCAGGTGCGAAGGGCATGCCGGATTCGTTCCCGGATCATTCCGGATTTCAGACTCCCGCCGTTGAACAGGATCCGGTCGGGAAACGGACTTCGCGGTCCCATGAAATTTTCCACATCCGCGCGGTGCTGCTCCAGGAAATACCCGATGTGCCGGGTGATGGCCGAATCCGCGGCAAAGGGGAGCCCGAACTCCGACACGCCCCGGCCCTGGCTCTCCTGAACGGGTTCCTGTCTTTCAACGACCGGAAAAAAGGTCTCCAGCACGATGTGTTCAAGCGTGCTTCGCTCTAGTTGTGCGGTCAGGGTGCCGCCGATCAGGCGGCTGCCCTCGCCCATCATGGTGATGGTCTCACGGTCCGTGCCCTGGTTGAGGATGTTTTCCTTGGCCTGCCTGCACAAATGGCACAGCGTCTTCCAGCGATCCGCGGTCAGATTGGCGCCGGGGCCGAACTGCTGCTCCACATGCCGGGCCAGGGCCAGGTCAATGTTGTCTCCGCCCAGGATGAGGTGATCGCCAACCGCGATTCTTTCAAACCGCGGTGTTCCTTCGGTCTCCCGCAGCGTGATCAGGGTGAAATCCGTGGTGCCGCCGCCCACATCGCAAACCAGCACCAGTTCACCCGGTACAATAAAATCCCGCCAGTTGTTTTCGTAACGGATCAGCCAGCTGTAAAAAGCTGCAAGCGGCTCCTCGAGCAGAATTACATCCTGGAGACCTGCGAGTTTTGCTGCCTCCAGGGTCAGATCCCGGGCGGCCTCGTCAAACGATGCCGGTACCGTAATAATCAGATACTGGTTTTCCAGATACAGGTCTTCGTCTGACTGGGCGTGATTCCAGGCCGAACGGATATGACCGAGGTAAGCGGCGGTGGCCTCCACGGGTGATATCCGCGGCATGCCCTCCCCGGCGCCCCAGGGCAGGATGCGGCAGCGGCGGTCGACCTGGCCGTGGCAAAGCCAGCTTTTGGCAGAAGAAACCAGCCGGGACGGAATTTTTGCACCGTGATCCCTGGCAAACGTGCCCACCACGCGGGAAGGCGCCTGGCTGCCCTCCCAGGGCAGGCAGATGGCCTCAGGATCCACGTCGTATTTGCCCGGCAAATAACAAAAAGAAGGCAGCACGGGCATTTCCGAAACTTCGCCGGCGCCGGTCAACTGTGGTACCCGAAACAGCCGTATTCCCTTGTCCCGGTCGGGCGCAGCCCGCAGATCCACCCAGGACACCGCCGAATTGGTGGTACCCAGATCAATTCCGATTATAAATGCCGGATCCGTCAAAAATATCTCCTGTCAACACCAACCAGGGTGTGTATGATCTGTTGTCATATTCAGAATCGTTTTTATTTATGTAATTTCCACTTCCGCCGGGGCGATGATACGGGGATCGCCTGTGGATGAAAGCACCGGCAGCTCCAGTTTTCCGGCCTGCCATCCCCGGTGCCGCAATATCCCGGTAAACGGCGGCTCGCCAGTGACATTGCCGGTGAGCTTAATGGCAGACGGGTCAAAATCCGCCGGCACGGTGACTTCCTCGCCTTCGGCCTTTTCCATGATTTCCCGCGGGGCGAGATTTTTCTCAATGGTGCCGGCGCAGTTTTCGTGAATGCTCCGTACCGCGGCCCCGATCCGGGCATCTTCATATGCGCTCAGATTTTCCTTTAAAAAATCCAGCAGACGCCCCTGGCGCTGCAGCACCGAGAGCAGGTGAAGATAGTAACGCTGGTATTGCTGCTGGATCTCCCTTTCAGACACGTCGGGTCCCCCGGGTTCAGCAGATTTCGGTTTTTTTGCAGACGGGACTTTTTTCTTTTCCGCGTCCCCGCCGGCTGTCGACGATTTCTGCATTGCCCGGCGCAAAACAGCGCGCAGCAATGCCCATTGAATCAATGCCAGGGCCACAAACAGCGCCAGGGTAACCGGGAAAAACAGGGCCCGGATCCACATAAACAGCGGAAGCGTGGTTTCGGCCCATGCCTCGAGCCCGGTCGTGTTCGAGGCCATGCCCATTAGCTCGGAAAACGTGCTTCCGGAAAACACGTAATCCGCAAGGAAATAAACCGCACCGTCAATCACTGCGAAAAACAGCAGGTTGAGCAAAAGCAGCCACACCAGGCTGCGCCGGGAAAACGAATGCATCGTATCCATTTTGTGATCCCCCGTGGTACCATGTAAAAACCCGTTTTTGCTGCCGTCCTCCCGTCCTGCGGGAAACCGGCCAAAAACACAAACAGAAATAATGAATCAGTTGCGCCAGATGTGTCAAGAATCTTTTCATTGTCAAACA
>JBKHJS010000196.1:0-3930 GCA_046537995.1 Desulfobacterales bacterium | reverse complement strand
GGCTGCGGGTTGACGGGCGGGGCTGAAGGAATTATAGGTAATTGGACATACGATTGCATATATCAGAGCAAAATCCCGACACACATACAAAACAGGACCGGAACCTTGCAGACAAAAATATTTTCCCCATTCAGGCGCGCAATTCTCGCAGCCCTCGTGACCCTGGCGATTTTCGCCTTTTTTGCCGGCCCGTCGGGGGCGGCGGAGCAGGCCCTGCAGAAAACCTCCCAGAGCAGGACAATTCCGGGTGAGGCCCTGTCCTGGCCGCATGAAGACAGCGATCTGGCCCCGTCTCCGAACCTGGTTTTCGGAACCCTGGAAAACGGTTTTCAATACGTGATGATGAAAAACCCAAAGCCCGAAGACCGGGTGAGCATGCACCTGGCAGTAGATGTCGGGTCCTTTCACGAAACCGAAGACCAGCGCGGCGCGGCACATTTTCTGGAACACATGCTGTTTTCCGGCACCGAGCATTTCCCCCCCGGCGATCTGGTCAAGTATTTCCAGCGCATCGGCATGGAATTCGGCCCGGATGTCAACGGCCGCACCGGGTTTTATGAAACCGTCTACGATCTGGATCTTCCGGGCGGGGACAAGGAAATGCTGGATGAGGCCATGCTGGTCATGCATGATTATGCTGCAGAGGCCCTGCTCCGGCAGGAAGAAGTGATCCAGGAACGTTCGGTCATCCTGTCCGAAAAGCGCACCCGGGATTCCCCGGGTTACCGGACCTTTAAATCAACCCTGCAATTCGAATTGCCGGATACCCGGATCTCCAGGAGAATGCCCATCGGCACGGAATCCGTGATCCGGAAAACTGACCGAAAACTTCTGAAAAACTTTTACGACACCTGGTACCGTCCGGAAAGGCTGACGCTCATCCTGGTGGGCGATTTTTCCCCGGAAATCGCCGAAAAATTGATCCAAAAGCGGTTTTTCGGCCTGGATGCCAGGGCGCCGGAAAAGCCTGTGCCCGGTTTCGGGCGGGTCGAACACGAGGGGATTGAACCCTTTTACCACCATGAATCCGAAGCCGGCAATACGAGCGTGAGCATTGAAACCATTGCCAAACACCCCCTGCCCGCAGACAGCGTGGAATACCAGCACAGCCGCCTGCTGGCGGAAATGGCCAACCAGATCGTGCAGCACCGGATCGACGTCCTGCTCAACAAGGAGGACACGCCTTTCAGCGAGGCAGAGATCAGTTCCGGTCATTACCTGAGATTTGTCAGGGCCGCGGAGATTACCGCGGACTGCGCCCCGGAAAACTGGGAATCCGCCCTGGGCACAATTGAAAAAACCCTGCGACGGGCCCTGGAACACGGCTTTACCGCATCCGAGGTCAAACGGGTGCAAAAGGAATACACCAACCGGCTCGACCAGGCGGTAAAAGGCGCCTCCACCCGAAAGAGCGGCAACATCTCCAGGCAGATTCTGGGCAATTTAAACCGCGACCGGGTTTTTCAATCCCCGCAGCAGAGACAGGACCTGCTGCAGCCGGCAGTCGATGCTGCAACCCCGGCCTCGCTGCACCAGGCACTGAAAAACGAGTGGGCCGAGGACCACCGGCTGCTCCTGGTAACCGGAAACGCGGACTTATCCGGCGGGGAGGCAGGACCGGAGCAACAAATCAAAGACGTCTATGCACAAAGCCGGGAAAAACCCGTGGAAAAGCCGGAGGAATCCGGCCAGGCGAGCTTTCCCTATCTATCGGCACCCGAAAACCCCGGGAAAATCAAATCCAAACAGGACATTGAAGACATAGGTGTCACCCGGGTGGTTTTTGAAAACGGGGTCACCCTGATGGTCAAGCCTACGGATTTTCAGGACAACCAGGTACTCACAGCAGTGAGCTTCGGCCGCGGCGAGTCCGCGGAGCCAGAAAACGCACCTGCACTGGCGGAAATGGCGCAAAGCGTGATCAACCAAAGCGGGCTGGGACAGCTCAACCGGGAAGAACTCGATCAGGCCCTTGCCGGCAAAAACACCAGCGTCTCGTTTGACGTGGAGGACGACAAGTTCGTCCTGTCGGCAAGCTCCGTGCCGGATGAAACATCCCTGATGTTTGAACTGCTCTACACTTACCTGCTCGACCCCGGCTTCCGCCAGACCGCGTACACCCGTGCGGTGGAACAGTTGCGGCAGCGTCATAAGTCCCTGACACATTCCGTGCACGGCGCCCTTGCCCTGGAAGGCCGCCGTTTTCTGGCCGGCGGGGACTCCCGGTTCGGGCTCCCGTCGCTTGATGCCGTGGAAAAAACCGACCTGGCCGACATCCGCAAATGGGTGAAACCGGCATTTGACAAGGCGCCCGTTGAAATCGCGGTAGTGGGCGATGTCCAGCCGGATCAGGTAATTGATGCGGCAGCCGCCTTTTTCGGAAGCCTGCCCGAAAGAAAGGCCCGAAAAACCCCCGTGCAGCGGGAAAACCCGGATTTTCCCGAAGGTGAAAAACGCGATATCACCGTGCCGACCCGGATTTCCAAGGGGCTCGTGATGGTGGCCTACCCGAGCACGGACACCTGGGACATTGGTAAAACCCGGCGCCTCTCGGTTTTATCCAACATTTTCTCCGACCGCATGCGCATCCGCATCCGGGAGGAAATGGGCGATTCCTATTCCCAGGCCGCCTATAACCAGCCCAGCCGCGCTTACCCGGATTACGGTGTTTTTGCCGGCTATGCGCTCATTGACCCGGATGAAGCCGAAAAGGTGGAAACCGCCATAAGGGAGATCTCCGAAAAGCTGCACGAAAAGGGCGCCACCGAAGACGAACTGAAACGGGCGGTAGAGCCCGCATTAACCGGCATCCGCAAGCAGCTCAAGACAAATGAATACTGGCTCGATACCGTACTCAAGGGGGCGGCCCGGCATCCCGAACAACTGGACTGGAGCCGGAGCATCAAAAAAGATTATGCCGGTATCACGGTTTCGGAGATCAACCGCCTGGCGCGCAAATACCTGGAAAACGACAAAGCCGCGACTTTATGGATCCGGCCGGAAAGCACCGATGCGGATATGCAGAACCCGGAGCCCGGGAAACTTCCCGACAAAAATAAAAGCCCATGACAACGGCCATTGCGGACTTTACCACCTATGGGGCCTCGGTTGCCGAGGCATTCAACCGTATACGGGCGGATGCCCTTCTTGCCGACCAGGACGCCGTGCTGATCAAGCCGAACCTGGTCACGGCCGATTCGTTTCCGGTGACCACATCGCCCCGATGCTGCGGGGCGGTCATCGACTACGTGCGCGCCTGCAATCCCCGGGCGCAGATCGTGATTGCAGAGGGCACCGGGGACCCCTCGTATGACGGGATCCAAATTTTTGACACGCTCGGATACACGCGGCTGACTGCGGAAAAAAACATCCGGCTCATCAACTTAAACGAAGAAGAAGTCGTGCGGCTGGAAAACCCGTCTTGCAAGAGATTTCCGGAATTTTACATGCCGCAAATCGCCCTGTCCCATCTTATCGTATCCGTGCCGGTGTTAAAGGCGCATACCCTGTCGGGATTTACCGGGACCATGAAAAACATGATGGGCTTTGCCCCGCCCGCGCATTATTCGGGCAGCGGATGGAACAAGGCCGCATTCCACAAGAATCTGCAGGCTGCCATATTTGACCTGAACTGCTACCGGCATGCGGATCTTACCCTGATGGATGCCTCCGTGGGCATGCCGGATTCCCACCTGGGCGGCCGCAGGTGCGATCCGCCGGTGGGAAAACTGCTGGCCGGCGATGACCCGGTGGAAGCCGACCGGGCCGCAGCCGGATGGCTCGGGCTGGACTGGCAAAAAATCGGGCATCTGCAGAAAAATTTGCCTACCTGATTGCCCTGCTTCTGTCCATTATGGAGTTCCTTTTCTGATTTTTTTGCAAAGTCTAATCAAAATCGGCATCGGAGTCGATTTCGATACCGATACCGAT
>JBKHJS010000195.1:0-3942 GCA_046537995.1 Desulfobacterales bacterium | reverse complement strand
TCGCTTGCACACGCCGAAGCAGCGCAGGAATGGAAAATCGATAAGGCCCATACCAGTATCTACTTTGATGTGAAGCATACCTTTGCCACTGTCCGCGGCCAGTTCGGCAATTTTACGGGCACCCTTCGTTTTAATCCGGAGAACAAGGAGGCCAGCGGGCTTGATATCAGGGTTCATGCCGCAAGCATTAACACGAATATCGCAAAGCGGGACAACCACCTGCGTTCCGAGGACTTTTTTGCCGTTGAACAGTACCCCTATATCACGTTTAACTCTACGGGTGTGCGGCATGTGGAGGATGATTCGTATGTTATCACCGGACTTTTGAGCCTCAAGGACGAGACCCGGCGGATCGAAGTGCCGGTCACCTTTCTCGGAATTCAGGACAATCCCATGGAAGAAGGGCAGAAGGTCGCCGGGTTTGAGGCGGAATTCACCATCGACAGGATGGATTACAATGTGGGCACGGGCGAGTTCCTGGAAAAGGGGGTAGTCGGCCGCAATGTCGATATCATGATCACCATGGAGGCCTTAACGGACAAATAGGCCGGGATTTGAAATCCGCGGACAAGGTCCTGTAAAAGGCCATTGCCATGATGTTTTTGTTTTGACTTTTGGCATGCGGATATGTTTAAAACGTGCTGACAAGCGAGCCGATCCAGTCAGGGTAAAGTATTCGTAAAGGAGGACGTGGCGTGCCAAGTATCCTGCCGACAGAGGAGCAATTCCAGAACATCAACACGGTTTCCGATCAGGGCGAACTCGTAATGGTTAATCTGCTGCGCTTTAAACCCGAGGGCGGAGAGGCGCTTTATGAAAAATACTCCCAGCTTATTTATCCGATTTTAAAAAGGATCGGGGCCCGGGTCATTTACTACGGCAGCGGGGTGATGACGTTTATCGGTGATGACTACTGGGACGCCATACTTCTTGTGGAATATCCGTCGCGCTCGGTTTTTGTGCAGATGGTGCAGGATCCGGAATACCTCAAGGCGAGCAAATACCGGGAAGAGGGGTTGCTTGATTCCCGGCTATACGTTACGCGCCCCCAGTGGATGGGATAAAAGCCCCGGTTCTGTCTGCTATTGGATCCGGACCTGCCCGCATGAATCCGGTTCAGCGACTTCACCGATGATTGCGGCCTCGATGCCGGCATCCCGCATTTCGGAAAGGCAATGTTCCGCCCGGCTTTCGGCTACGGAAACAACGAGCCCTCCGGAAGTCTGGGGATCGAACATCATGTCTGCAAGGATCTCGTCCACTGAATCGTCAATAAAAACCACATCTGAAAAGTGTTTTTTGTTGGTGTAGGCGCCCGCGGGAAACATGCCCATGGCGCCGTATTCCAGCGCCCGGTCCATGACCGGCACGTTCCCGGCATCCAGCCGGATCCGCTTTTTGCCCGCCCGAGCCATTTCCAGCACGTGGCCGGCCAGGCCGAACCCGGTGATGTCCGTGCACGCGGTGGCCGCAAACCGAACGGCGATTTGCGCGGCATCCCGGTTTAACCGGGCAGCGGTTTCCACCAGTGCTTCCAATGCCGCCCCATCCGCAATGCCGCCCTTGAGCGCGGTGGCCAGCACCCCCATACCGACGGGTTTGGTCAGAATCAGTTGATCTCCCACGTTGGCCCCGCCGTTGGTGAGGATATGCGCCGGATGCACCAGCCCGGTCACGGACATGCCGTATTTGAATTCCGCGTCGTTTACGCTGTGACCGCCCACCAGAACGGCGCCTGCTTCGTGGAGCTTATCGAGCCCGCCTTGCAGGGTTTGCGCAAGCACCGACTCGGGCAGTTCATCTGCGGGAAAGCACACGATGTTCATGGCTGTCACCGGGTAACCGCCCATGGCGTAAATGTCGCTCAGGGCGTTTGCTGCCGCGATACGGCCGAAATCATAAGGCGAATCCACGATCGGGGTGAAAAAATCCAGGGACTGGATCATGGCCGTGGTTTCGTTGATCCTGTAAACGCCCGCATCATCGGAACTTTCCATGCCCACCAGCAGATCGGGATGGGTATTGACCGGCAGCTTTGCCACAACTCTGTCCAGGACCCCCGGACCCAGCTTTGCCGCTCATCCCGAGGCCCGGGTTTTGGCGGTCAGCCTGTAATCGTCGCCCATGTCATTTGCCTCTTAAGATTTATACAAGTACCCGTGCGTCAAATACCGGCCCGTCCTTGCATACATGCCGATACCCTTCTCCGGCTTCATTCGTAGACACCGCGCACCCCATGCACACGCCCAGTCCGCAGGCCATAAGGGTTTCAATTGAAACCTCGCACGCAATTCCGCGAGTTTTGGCGATTTCGCCCACCGCCTTGAGCATCGGGTGCGGGCCGCAGGCATATATCATGCCCGGATTGTTTTTTTTCAGCCATTTCTGCATGGGCTCGGTGACAAGGCCCTTTTTCCCGGCAGTGCCGTCTTCCGTTGCCACGCTGACCTGCATGCCTAGTCCGGAAAAAATGCCCTCGCACAGAATGTCGGTTCCGGTGCGCCCGCCGAGAAAGACCATGACCCGGTTCATGTCCATTCCAGCCTGTTTCAGCCTTTCGGCCAGAAACACCAGAGGTGCCACACCGATGCCGCCGGCTGCAATGGCCACGGGTTGTTCATGATGCCGGACGGAAAATCCGTGCCCAATCGGACCCAGCATGTCCAGCTTATTGCCCGGAACCTGCCGGGCCAGTTGGCGGGTAAATCCGCCCACTATCCGGTAGAGAATTTCCATGTGCAGTGCGTCTCCATCTCCGGCAGTCAGGCGATGGATGGAAAAAGGTCTGCGCAGCAGCGGTTCGGCCTGGTCCGGCAGGCGGATGGTGACAAACTGCCCGGGTGTGGCTGATGCATAATGCGCGCCGCAGTTGAGGCGGATCCTGTGATATTCGTCTGACACCGGCACATTGTGCATAATTTCAACGGTTTGCTGTGTGATCATGGCTGCTGTTTCCTTTTCAGGCCGACAATTGCGGCAAAGCGGCCGGTGCTGCCCTCGCGGCGATATGAGTAAAAAAGATGCGTGTTGCACTTGGTACACACATGGGCGCATTCGACGTTTTCCGGCTTGACCCCGGCTGCCCGGAGCTGGTCGCGGCTGATCTGCCAGAAGTCAAACCGGTCTTTGTCATCCTTGTACTTCCAGAAGCTTTCCGGGATTTCCTGCCGAAAGTGGACAAATTCCGCGCAGCACGGCCCCAGAGACGGGCCGATGCCGCCTGACAGGTCTGCCGGATCAACTGCGAATTCGCGTTCCATGGTATCAATGCATGCACCGATGATATTGCTGATGCTGCCCCGCCACCCGGAATGGATATTTGCGGCCACTCCCCGGACCGGGTCACAGAGCATCACGGACTGGCAGTCCGCGGTCTGGATGGCCAGGCCGGCCTCCGGGATCTTTGTAATCACCGCATCAGCTGTTGGCGGCGATTTGACGGCGCGCTCCAGGTCGCGATCGGTTTTGATCACTGCCACGTCTTTGCCGTGCACCTGGTTGAGAAAGACCAGTTCCGCATCGTCCATGCATCCGGCAATCGCCCGGCGGCTGGATTCCACGGCTGCAGACGGATTGCCGCTGTTTGCCCCGACGTTCAAATTGTCGCCGGAGCCGGGATGTTGTCCTTCCAGGCGCGTAAACATGCCGTGAAAGATTCCGGGCAGGGCGGCCAGGTTTGAAAAAGCGGCATATACCAGTTTATTTTTCCGGCACAAAAACATGGGCGCTGCAACCAGGCATCATTTTTTTCGGATTAACAATCGAAACAACCCGGGCTTTCGCCTGATCGGAACTTTCTTCCAAACTTACAGACATATTTTGATGAATTCGTAAAAAGCTGTTTATTTCGCCAAGGCGATATTTTTGCAGCAAAGGAAATCCATAAGCATCTTGGCTGATCGGCGGCGCGAAAAAGGAGTTTCCTCGCTCCAGGAGCCTCTT
>JBKHJS010000194.1:0-3971 GCA_046537995.1 Desulfobacterales bacterium | reverse complement strand
GACGGCACCCAGGGCGAAAAGATCAATTTCACGGCCCAGGACAAGCTCAAGATTGCCAGAAAGCTCGATGAACTGGGCATCCACTATATCGAGGGCGGATGGCCCGGGGCTTCGACCAAGGATTGTGAATTCTTCCAGATGGCTGCAAAAGAGCCTTTTGAGCATGCCCGAATGGCGGCCTTCGGCTCCACACACAAGCACGGCGTGGCGCCCAAAGACGACGTCCATCTCAAGGCCATCCTTGAAAGCGAGGCGCAGGTGGGCACGATTGTTGGCAAAAGCTGGGATCTGCATGTAACCAAAATCCTTGGCGTTCCCATGGAGGCCAACCTGGATATGATCCGCAATTCCGTGACCTACTTAAAGGAAAACGGAATCGAGGCCCACTATGATGCCGAGCATTTCTTTGACGGCTACAAGGAAAACCAGCAATACGCGGCCCAAACCATTGAGGCCGCGGTAAAAGGCGGCGCCGATGCCGTGGTGCTCTGCGACACCAACGGCGGTGCCCTGCCCCACGAAATCGAGGAAATTACCGGGGATATCCGCGCGGTGATTGAAAAGACCGCAGACAAGCCGGTGCGCATCGGCATCCATACCCACAACGATTCCAACCTGGCCGTGGCAAACAGCATCACGGCCGTGCGCGCCGGGGCCACGATCGTGCAGGGCACCATCAACGGATACGGAGAAAGATGCGGAAACGCGGATCTGACCTCGATTATCCCGATTGTCAAGTTAAAGATGGGATATCCGTGCGTCTCTGATGAGAATTTGGCCAAGCTGCAGAAGGTTTCCCTGTTTGTCAGCGAAACGGCAAACATGACGCCGGTCAACAGCCGGCCATTTGTGGGCAAGAGCGCCTTTACCCACAAAGGGGGGCTGCATGTGGATGCCATTATGAAGGAGTCCCGTTCCTACGAACACATCGAGCCCGAGCTGGTGGGCAACAAACGGCGGGTACTGATCTCTGACATGGCAGGCAAGGGCAATATCAAGTACAAGGCCCGGGAGCTCGGATTTCCGGTGGATAAAAACGGCGATGAAAACGGCTATGACTATGCCGAGATCGTCAACACGGTCAAGCGCCTGGAGCAGGAGGGATACCAGTATGACGTAGCAGACGGCTCACTGCGCATCCTGATGGAAAAGCTCACCGATCAGTTCAAACCGTGCTTTGATCTCGAGTCCTTCCGGGTGACCGTGGAAAAGGAAAAAGACCGGCCCTGCTACTCCAATGCCCTGATCAAGATCAACGTGGACGGAGTCGAGGAAATCACGGCAGCCGAGGGCCATGGACCGGTCAGCGCGCTGGACAATTCCCTGCGCAAGGCCTTGAACAACGTATATCGCAACGTGCTTGACCCGGTACACCTGGTGGACTTCAAGGTGCGGGTGCTTGACGGCCGCGAGGGCACCGAATCCAAGGTCCGGGTGCTCATTGAATCCCGGGATGAAGAGGCCATCTGGAGCACCATCGGGGTCTCGGAAGACATTATCGAGGCCAGTTGGCAGGCCCTGGCAGACAGCTTCCAGTACAAGCTGGCCAAGATCAACAACGGCAACGGGCAAACGCAGCAGTGATTCTCCACCCGCTTAGCGGGTGGCCTCAGGTTGCCTTTTTTCAGGAGGCAAAAAAATAATAACAGGCATAAATTAGAAATTCGAAGCACGAATATCGTACGTTCGTATCCCGTAAGGGATAAACAAACTCGAATCACCGAAATCCAAATAACAAAAGAGGCCTGTATGAAAGAAAAGGTATATATATTTGACACCACCCTGCGCGACGGAGAGCAGTCGCCCGGGGCGAGCATGAACAAGGCCGAAAAGGTACGGATTGCCACCCAGCTTGAAAAACTGGGCGTGGACGCCCTGGAAGCCGGGTTTCCCGCGGCCTCTGAGGGCGATTTTGAAGCGGTCTCCGAAGTGGCCCAGAAAGTGGTCAACTCGGAAGTAGTTGCCTTGGCCCGGGCATCGGTGCACGACATTGACCGGGCCTGGAAGGCCATCAGCCATGCAGCCCGTCCCAGACTCCACATTTTCCTGGCCACCTCGGACATTCACATGCAGTACAAGCTCAACATGTCAAGGGAAGAGGTGGTCAAAAGCGCTGTTGACGCGATAAAATATGCCCACAGCCTTACCGGGAGCATCGAATTTTCAGCCGAAGACGGCTCCAGAACCGACCCGGACTTTCTGTGCCGGGTATTTGAAGCAGTTATTGATGCCGGGGCCAAGACCGTCAATCTCCCGGACACGGTGGGTTATGCAATTCCCCATGAATTCGGGGATCTGGTGGCCTACGTCCGGAAAAACACGCCAAATATGGACAAGGCGATTCTGAGCGTGCACTGCCACAACGACCTGGGGCTGGCCACCGCCAATACACTGGCGGCAATTGAAAACGGGGCCCGGCAGGCGGAGGTCACCATCAACGGAATCGGTGAGCGGGCCGGCAACACCTCCATGGAAGAGCTGGTCATGACATTAAACACCCGGCCCACTTATCTGCCGGTGACCACCGGGATCGAGACCACGCGCATCTACCGCGTCAGCCGGCTGGTAAGCATGATTACCGGGCTTATGGTGCAGCCCAACAAAGCGGTCGTGGGGGCCAACGCGTTTGCTCACGAAGCTGGAATTCACCAGCATGGCGTGCTCCAGAACCCCATGACTTATGAAATCATGAAACCCGAAACCATCGGCCTGACAACCAGCCGAATGGTCATGGGCAAGCATTCAGGAAAGCACGCGCTGCACAAACACCTCCAGAATATCGGCTATGATCTCTCGGAAGAGGATCTCAAGCTGGTTTTCAAGAAATTCAAGGAACTGGCGGATAAGAAAAAGGTAGTTCTCGACGAGGACCTCGAGGCCCTGGTCAATGAAGGGGTGCTGCGGACCGCGGATATCTATTCGCTGACCTACCTGCACGTCACTGCCGGCACCACGGTGATGCCCACGGCCACGGTGAAGATGGTAATCAACGGCAATGAGGCGTTCTGCACGGGAAGCGGCAACGGTCCGATTGACGCGGTGTTCAACGCCATTTCGGATCTCACGAGAACCGAATCCTCGCTCATGCGATTCTCGGTAAACGCCCTGACAGGCGGCACGGACGCCCAGGGCGAGGTCTCGGTTCGTTTGAAGGAAAACGATGTGATCGCGCTGGGCCGCGGGGCGGACCCGGATATTATTACGGCCAGCGCGTATGCTTATATTAACGGCTTAAACCGGCTTGAATACCTCAAAAACCACCCGCCCCGCAAGGCCGAGTCGGTATAGCCGCCGTGCTTTGACAAAGAACCCGGGCGCAAATTTCCGCCCGGGTTCTTTTTAGCCGCTGTTAATCCCTGATGGCTTTGTAAAAAGCCTTAAAAATGTTATACCCGCCAAGCAATAAAATGATAACATTCTGATTTTACTTAAACACTTAATCACTCAAAACTTAACACTGCCTGTAAAAAAGACTTTTTACAGGCTTATCAATCCCTGATCTCGAAATGCGCCCGACGGCTCTTGTCCATGTTTTCCTCGCCCTGAGACGTTTTTTCACCTCGGATCTTGACCCGGATCCTGGCGGGCTCAATACCCTCATTGACCAGGTAAGTCTTGACACTCCGTCCCCTTTTATGCGCCAGCCAAGTATTGTAATCCTTTGAACCGCGGGTATCGCAATACACTTCAACGTATACCGATGCATCCGGATTGGCCCTGAGCCACTCTTTTTTCCGGGCCAGCCGGTCTAAGGCCTGATCGGAAAGGGAGGCATCGTTTACGTCAAAATAAATATCCTCTTCAAGCACCTGGGAGCGGGTAACCGAGGTGCCTGGCGCCTTTTTATCCTTTTGTTCGGCCTTTTCTTGAGCCTCTTCCTCAGCTTCTTCTTCAGCCTCTTCTTCGGCCTTTGCTTGGGCCTGCTTTTCGGCCGCTGCTGCCTCGGCCTTTTCCTCAGACTTTTCCTCGGC
>JBKHJS010000193.1:0-3976 GCA_046537995.1 Desulfobacterales bacterium | reverse complement strand
CGGCCGAAAAAAGCCACACACGCGTCAACATCCGCGAGGAAAACCGCTTTGACCGTAAAGGCATTCATCAACAGTGAAAACAAGGCCACCATTACCTGCCCGATGTGTCAGAAAAGCATTACCAAGGACATGTCCAGGTACAAGGATGCAGACAAGTTCATCAAACTCAAGGCGCACTGTTCATGCGGGCACTCTTATGCCGTATTTCTGGAAAGAAGAAAGCAGTACCGCAAAAGTGTTGAGTTCCAAGGGACATACAAACACCATGCCCCGCATGCGGCTTCCCGGAATGCAGAACAATGGGGGGCCATGACCGTGGTGGACATCTCGCGCACCGGCATTCGCATGAAATTAGGCGTCAGCCCCAGATTCCAGGTGGGCGACCGGATCTCGGTGGAATTCCGCCTGGATGATGCCAATAACTCCCTGATCCAGCGCGATGTTATCGTCCAGAACATCAAGGGCTTCCACGTGGGCGCCCATTATGCCTCGCCCCAGTCCTACGACAACATTATCGGCTTCTACCTGCTGAAATAAAATATTTCCGCCAGATCCCTTCCACCCGCCTTCGCAGTTCGGCAAACCGGTTTTCCGGAAGCACGGCGCTTTTCTGCTGAAGGCTCATGCGATGGACAAAATAGCGGTAAATCAGGTAGGCCTGCTTTAAGGCATGGGCTTCCAGGTCCTCAATGATGCCGCAAAGCGCCAGGGCATTTAACTGCCGGACCACGTCGGTCCACTGGGTGAGTTCCGCATATTCGTACCCGTGGCGGAGAATCAAAAACTGAAGCAGAAATTCGATATCCACGATCCCGCCGGGGTCCTGCTTTAAATCAAAGTTGTCCGCACAAGCCGATCCATGCGCCCGGCGCATGCGATTGCGCATTTCCAGAACTGTTTCTGCGAGATTTTCAGGCTCCCGGGTGCTTGCAATCACGCGCCTGCGGATCCTGTTAAAACGCTGCACCACCTCCCCGGATCCGATAATGGGACGCGCCTTGATGATCGCTTGGTGCTCCCAGATCCACGCGCTTTTCATCTGGTAGTCCTCGAAACCGTCGATGTGGCTGACCAGGATGCCGGCATTGCCGCTGGGACGCAGGCGCATGTCAATTTCGTAGAGCTTGCCGGTGGCTGTGGGCGCAGAGAGGAAATGAATAATCCGCTGGCCGAGTCTTCCGAAAAATTCGCTGTTGTCAATGGGCCGGAGCCTGCCCCCGGTGGTTTGTCCGGGCCTTGCGGTATGCAGGAAAACCAGGTCCAGATCGGATCGATACCCCAGCTCATAGCCGCCGAGCTTGCCGTATGCAATCACCGCAAAACCGATATCCTGCTCGTTTTCGGCCACGTTGGAGGGCCGGCCGTATCGTTCCACCATCTGCCGCCAGACCAGTTCCAGGGTGGTCCCGAGAACGGTTTCGGCAAGATAGGTCAGCCGGTCGCTGACTTTCATCAGGGGCAGGTGCCCGGTCACGTCCGCGGCAACGATCCGGAACATGTTCACCTGCTTGAACACCCGGATTTCATCCATCTGGTACTCCGGATCATCTGCCGGCAGCTTGGACAGCCGTTCACGGAGTTCCCGGGCCAGATCCGCCCGGTCCAGCGGCGCATAAAGGGATCGAAGATCCAGAAGCTCATCGAGCAGAAGCGGATGCGAGCTCAAAAAGGACACGATCCAGGGACTGATCCGGGCCAGTTTCACCAGGTGCCCCAGGGCGCCCGGGTTTTCCAGCAGCAGCGAAACATAGCAGCTTCGATTGAGGATCGACTCCAAAAGCAGCATGATCCGCTTGAACACCAGTACCGGCCGGTCGGTTTCCGCGGCCGCATTGAGCACCTGGGGCATCAAACGGTTGATCCGGTCCACTGCGATGCTGCCGTCCTCGCCGTAGCCCATCTTCCCGCGGAACTCGCCCAGGAGGCGAAGCACCGTGTCCGGCTCATCAAAGCCGGCAGAAGAAAGCGCCTCACGGTTTTTCTCCGGATCCTCCGGGTTGAGCCAGACGGCTTCGAGTTGTTTGCGGAATTCCGTCTCGGTCTCTCCGGTTTCCGGTGTCAGCAGGTCATTGAAATGCGCATGCACCCGGGACATGTGATGCTGGAGGCTCTTTAAAAAAGAATCGGCACCGTCAAATCCCATGCTTGCCGCCAGCCGGGCCCGGGCGGTTTCGTCGCCCGGCAGGTTGTGTGTCTGCATGTCCTCATACATCTGCAGCCGGTTTTCCGTGTTTCGAAGAAACACATAGGCAGCGGCAAGCTCTTCATAAACCTGCCGGCTGATGCACCGATCCCGGTTCATCACCCGAAGCACCCGAAGGATGCTGCGCGCCTGGTAGGCCGGATCAATGCCCCCCCGGATGAGCTGGAAAACCTGGCCGAAAAATTCGATTTCGCGGATGCCGCCGTAGCCGTGCTTGATATTGTTGTGAAGTCCCTTGCGGGAGACTTCCCGCACGATTTTCTGCTTCATGTCCCGGATGGATTCGAATGTGCCGTAATCCAGGTAGCGGCGGAATACAAACGGCCGCAGCCGCTCCAGAAAAGCATCCCCCCGGGATTTGTCCCCGGCGATGATGCAGGCCTTGACCAGGGCGTAGCGCTCCCATTCCCGGCCGAACATCTGGTAATAATTCTCCATGGAATCAAAACTCATCACCAGCGGGCCGGCATCCCCGTACGGCCGCAGCCGGGTGTCCACCCGGAACAAAAACCCCTCTGCCGTGGATTTGCCGATCACGTCAATTAACCGGCGGGCCAGCCGGGTGAAAAATTCCTCGTTTGAGACGGATTTTTCGCCGCCCGCGGTCTGTCCGACTTCCGGGTAGGCAAACATCAGGTCAATATCCGAGGAAAAATTCAGCTCCTGGCCGCCGAGCTTGCCCATGGCAAAGACCACCAGGTGCTGCGGATTTCCGTCTGCATCCAGGGGGGAGCCGAAGCGCCGGCAAAACTGTAGATGCAAAAATTCCAGCACATGGGACACGCACGCCTGGGCAAACGCGGACAACTCGGACATGGTTTCAAACAAGTCGGCCCTGCCGGAAAGATCCCGCCACGCAATGCGCACCATCTCCCGATGGCGCAGGCGGCGCAAAGCGACGTTTAAGGCTTCCTCGTCAGATGCGGCAGAAACTGCAGCCAATACCCGCTGATCATACTCATCTGCGGCATACAGGCGGTCCAGGTCCCCGCTTTCAACCAGTTTTCTGACCATGGCGGGATTGCGGAAGCATTGCCTGGCGGCATATTCGCTGAAGGCAAAAAGCCGGGCCAGATCAGAAGCCGCCACCGCCTCGGGGAGATATTCCCCCGCGTCCCGTGCCGCCTCCTGCCAGGCCGCAACCCGATCCTGTACATCCGGGGCAATCATTTTTGACATAACGTGTACTCTGCCAGCAGGGTTCCCTGCAGGTATGTGTTTTGCGGATTAGAAAAAAAGCGGTAAAAAAGCGCCAGGCCATGCTCGCGCAGAACATGGGGAACAATCCGGACCTCCGCGTTTTTGTACAACGGGGCAAGCGCATCCAGGCGGCAGGCGGTGGCTCCGCCCATCACGTCTTCATATGCGTAAACAATGCGGCCTATACCGGCGATCAATGCCGCCCCGTAGCACATCAGGCAGGGTTCCATGGTGACATACATGGTCAGTTCCGTCCAGGGACCGGGATAACGGCTTTCATAAAGTCTTTTTAACGCCGTGATCTCCGCGTGATCGATCTCGTTGGCCGCAGGACCGCTGCTTGCCCTGCGCCCGCCCGAAGCGACGATCTCCGAGGGCGCGGCAATCACGCATCCAACCGGAAACTCGCCGGCTTCCAGGGCCTTTTCCGCCTGGCCGAGCGCCGCGCCCATAAACGCTTCATCCCGATCGCGCTGCTGCATGCCGCTGCCTTCTGTCATTTTCCGATCCATCCCGCTTTTATTCTTCCCTTTCGTCGCATTTTTTCATCCAAAATGCAAATTGTAAACCCGA
>JBKHJS010000037.1:0-16359 GCA_046537995.1 Desulfobacterales bacterium | reverse complement strand
AAAAACCACGGGCCTCCACAGCATCAGAAAGCCTGCCTCGGTAGGCCGGAAAAAACAAGTTTTCCGATTAAACACGCCTGATGGGGTGAACCTACGGTCTTTGACAGATAGAATGAAATTATCTGGGTATGAAACACATATCACCCGGTCCGGAAACACTCCCGGACCCGGTTTCGAATTAACTCCGGAAATGATGATAATAATATATGAATGCCTGAACGAAATTTTCGCTCGGACAAAATCCGTACACCCAAATCCGCATTCCAAATTTATTGCCCCAAAAAACGGTTTCCCGGATCAAGACCGTTACTTCAAAAGCTCCTTGACATGGGCGGGATCCGCCTTGAATCCGGGCCCCATTGTGGTTGAAACCGCGATGGAACGCAGATAGGTGCCTTTGCTGGCTGCAGGTTTCAGGCGCAGCACCTTATCCATAAAGGCCCGGATGTTATCCCGCAGTTTTTCGGTCCCAAAGGAAACCTTTCCCATGGGCGCGTGAACAATACCGGTCTTATCCACCCGGAATTCGACCTTGCCGGCCTTTACTTCCTGTACCGCCTTTGCCACGTCAAAGGTCACGGTGCCGGTTTTGGCATTGGGCATCAGGCCGCGGGGGCCGAGAATCTTGCCGATTTTTCCGACAGAGCCCATCACATCCGGTGTGGCCACGGCTTTGTCAAAGTCAAACCAGCCGCCCTTGATCTTTTCAATCAGGTCATCGTTGCCCACGTAATCAGCACCCGCCTCCTGGGCCTCTTTTTCTTTCTCCCCCTTGGCAAAGACCAGAACCTTGACCTCCTTGCCCAGGCCGTGGGGCAGCACCACTGAGCCGCGCACCATCTGATCGGCATGACGGGGATCCACGCCCAGCTTGACGGCGATGTCAACGGTTTCATCAAACCGGACATAGGAAGATTCCAGGGCCGCCTCAATGGCACTGGTAAAATCCAGACGCTCACGGGCGTCGAATTTCGACTTTACCTCTATGTATTTTTTGCTCCGTTTCCGCATTGTCTTCCCTTTACCTCTTTTTTCCCGTTAGACCACTTCAAGCCCCATGCTCCTGGCCGTACCCGCAATAATCCGGCAGGCACGCTCCATGTCCGGGGCATTTAAATCCGGCATCTTGGTCTTTGCGATCTCCTCGACCTGGTCCTGGGTTACCTGGCCGACTTTTTCCGCCTTGGGGCTGCCCGATCCCCTGGCAATGCCGGCGGCTTTTTTAAGCAGCACGGCTGCCGGCGGGGTTTTTGTGATAAACGTAAATGTCTTATCCTGGTATATGGTGATGACCACCGGCGTAATCATGCCCTCGTCATTTGCCGTACGCGCGTTAAACGCCTTGCAGAAATCCATGATATTGACCCCGTGCTGCCCCAGGGCGGGCCCGATGGGCGGCGAGGGATTGGCCTTTCCGGCCTGCACCTGAAGCTTTACCTGGGCTACGACTTTCTTCGCCATATCTCCAACTTCTCCTGTTTCTAATTTTTCGCGACCTGCACGAAGTCAAGCTCAACCGGCGTGGACCGACCGAAAATACTGACCAGCACCTTGAGTTTTCCCTTCTCCGGATTGACATCCTCCACGGTGCCGTTGAAATTGGTAAACGGACCGTCAATCACGCGGACCTCGTCTCCGACTTCAAACAGGAACTTGGGCTGCGGCTTATTCTTGCCCGCCTCCATCCGGTTGAGAATCTGTTCGGCTTCCTCATCGGGCACCGGGGCGGGCCTGTCCCGCCCGCCCAGAAAGCCGGTCACTTTTGCCGTGTTTTTCACCAGATGCCATGTATCTTCATCCAGTTCCATTCTGACCAGAATGTAGCCCGGATAAAATTTCCGGTTCGAGGTCTTGCGCTTGCCCTTGACCAGTTCCACCACCTGCTCGGTGGGCACGATCACCTCACCGAATTTTTCCGGATGCTCACACGCGGCGATGCGCTCCTCAAGGTTCTTTTTCACCTTGTGCTCAAATCCGGAATACACATGGATGATGTACCAATTCATCGCCACGCATTACCTCTCTTTCCTGCTATAGAATCAACTGCACCAGACTGGACAGCACAAAATCGACGGCGCCGAGAAAAATGGCAATAATAATAACAAAAACCAGTACCACCGCGGTGGTGCCAACGGTTTCCTTGCGCGAGGGCCAGGTCACCTTGCCCAGCTCCACCTTGACCTCGCGCAGAAACTGGATCCAGTCGCCGAAATACCGGTTAAGGAACCTCACGACCGCGGTCTGCTCACCTCCGCCGGCACCCGAACCCGCAGCAGACCCGGATTTCTGCTTCTTCTGCTTAACCTCGAGCCCGGGCCTCTGTCCTGCAGTGGCATCAGAAAGGCTGGCGGAGTTGCCGCCGGTGCCCCCGGCCTCCAAACCGTCGGTCTGCCGGGTTTTCTTTTTCTTTTCCCCCGGCTTTTTTTTCTGCATGCGCGCCATTTCGGCTCCTAAAATATCGAAAGCTCAAAGTCGGACTTCATTGCCTGGTATTTACTTGAAATCCCGACCTTTGAGCTTTCCGTTGATTTTTTTGGCAGGCCAGGGAGGATTTGAACCCCCAACCACCGGATTTGGAGTCCGACGCTCTGCCGTTAGAGCTACTGGCCTGAATTACTTCCGCATGGCCCCGATACACGTAAACTTACTTGGTTTCCCGGTGCACGGTATGTATGTGGCAGAACCGGCAGTATTTCTTAAATTCCAGCCTGTCGGGCTTGGTCCGCTTATTCTTGGTTGTTGAATAATTCCGCCGCTTGCACTCCGTGCACGCCAGTGTCACTTTGACTTTCACGTATCCGCTCCTGACTTGGTTCGGCTATTCGATGATTTCACTGACAACGCCGGCGCCGACCGTGCGGCCGCCTTCGCGCACGGCAAACCGCAGGCCTTCTTCCATGGCAATCGAGCTGATGAGTTCTGCCGAAATCGTCACGTTATCGCCGGGCATCACCATCTCCACGCCCTCGGGAAGCGTGCACACGCCGGTGACGTCCGTGGTGCGAAAATAAAACTGCGGGCGATAACCGGAAAAAAACGGCGTGTGACGGCCGCCTTCATCCTTGCTCAGCACGTAGACCTCGGCCTTGAACCTGGTGTGCGGCGTAATCGTTCCCGGTGCCGCAACCACCTGCCCGCGCTCGACTTCGTCGCGCTTGGTGCCACGCAAAAGCAGACCCACGTTGTCCCCGGCACGGCCCTCGTCAAGAAGCTTGCGGAACATCTCCACGCCCGTACACGTGGTGTTGATCGTCGGCCGCATCCCCACAATCTCGATCTTGTCGTTGACCTTGATCACACCGCGCTCCACCCGGCCCGTGACAACCGTGCCGCGCCCGGAAATCGAGAACACGTCCTCCACGGGCATCAAAAACGGCTTGTCCACGTCGCGCTCGGGCTCGGGGATATAGGAGTCAGTGGCCTCCAGCAGCTCCCAGATCGCCTTGACCTCGTCGCTGCCCGGATCATCGCTTTCCAGGGCCTGAAGCGCACTGCCGCGCACAATCGGGGTGTTGTCCCCGTCAAAATCGTAATTGCTCAAAAGTTCGCGAAGCTCAAGTTCCACCAGCTCGATTAATTCCTCGTCATCCACCATGTCGCACTTGTTTAAAAACACAACAATCTGGGGAACCCCAACCTGACGCGCCAGCAGTATATGCTCCCGGGTCTGCGGCATCGGACCGTCGTCTGCGCCAACCACCAGGATCGCACCATCCATCTGCGCCGCACCCGTGATCATGTTCTTGATATAGTCGGCATGGCCCGGACAGTCCACGTGCGCATAATGCCGGTTTTCCGTCTGGTACTCCACGTGCGCCGTGGAAATCGTAATCCCCCGGGCCTTTTCCTCGGGCGCCTTGTCAATCTTGTCAAACGGAATAAACTCCGCCCAGCCCTTGAGTCCGCAGTGCTTGGTGATCGCCGCGGTCAGCGTCGTCTTGCCATGGTCAATATGACCGATTGTTCCCACGTTCACATGCGGCTTTGTACGCTCAAACTTCTGCTTTGCCATCTTACATCCCTTTCGGTCAAAACGGATTTTTCTTCATCTCAAACCACATATTTTGCCCATCCGGAAAAACCAAACTGGATGGGCAAAATATTGACAAAACTCTGGATACCCGGCTTACCACCGGTAATGGGCAAACGCCTTGTTGGCCTCGGCCATCCGGTGGGTGTCTTCCCGCTTCTTTACCGAAGCACCCCGTTGCTGGGCGGCATCCATAAATTCTCCGGCAAGCTTTCTGGCCATTCCCTTCTCAGGCCGCTTGCCGGCAAAATTCAGAATCCAGCGGATCGCAAGCGCGGTCTGCCGCTGGGGCCGCACCTCTGTGGGCACCTGATAAGTCGATCCGCCAACCCGCCTGGACTTGACCTCCAACTGCGGCTTGACATTGTTGACGGCCTGCTCGAAAATCTTTAACGCCGGTTCATTCAGCCGGTTCTCCACGATGTCAAATGCATCGTAGACCAGCGACTCCGCCGTGCTTTTTTTCCCGTCTTTCATCACGGAATTGACAAACCGGGATACGAGCTTGCTGCTGTACTTGTAATCCGGCGTTATTTTTCTTTCTGGAATTTCTCTTCTTCTCGGCATTGCCTGCACCATTTTCCTGGCAAAGGTTTTTTGACCAAATATTTGCGCCTTACTTGGGACGCTTGGCTCCGTACTTGGACCGACCCTGCTTGCGATCCGTAACACCAAGGGTGTCCAGTGTTCCCCGGACAACGTGATAACGCACACCGGGCAGGTCCTTGACACGCCCGCCGCGCACGAGCACCACAGAGTGTTCCTGGAGATTATGCCCGATGCCCGGAATATAGGCCGAAACCTCTACCCCGGTGGTCAGGCGCACCCTGGCCACTTTGCGCAATGCGGAGTTCGGCTTTTTGGGCGTGGCCGTATACACGCGGACGCACACACCCCGTTTTTGCGGCGAGGCCTTAAGCGCCGGCGTGCTCTTTTTCTTCTCAACCTTTTTGCGCCCTTTGCGCACCAATTGATTAATTGTCGGCATAATTTCCCCTATACCTGTATATCACGCAAGTTTTACGGTTTTCCGCGGGTAAGTAAAATATTGAATGCTACCCTGGATCACTCGCCGTGTCAAGAATTTTTATGCCCTTTCCGGCGAATTCATCCCTCCCCGGCTTAATATTCAGCCGCGATATCCGGCTTGGCATATTCGCTGCGTCCCGTGCCTGCCGGGATCAGCCGGCCCATGATCACGTTTTCCTTCAGCCCCCGCAGGGCGTCATAAGATCCCGCAATACTTGCGTCCGTGAGCACCTTGGTGGTCTCCTGGAACGAAGCCGCGGATATAAAGCTTTCCGTGGACAGCGAGGCCTTGGTGATGCCGAGAATCAAGGGCTCGCCCATGGCGGGGGTCCCGCCCTGCTCCACGATCTTCTGGTTGGCCTCCTCAAAGTCCATCTTGTCCACGTGTTCCTCGGGTATAAAGTCGGTGTCACCCACGGACTTGATCTTGACCCGCCGCATCATCTGGCGCACAACCACCTCGATGTGCTTGTCGTTGATGCGCACGCCCTGGAGCCGGTAGACTTCCTGGACGCCGTCGAGCAGGTAGCGGGCCAGTTCAACCTCGCCCTTGATACTCAGAATATCCTGCGGATTGGGACTGCCCGCGGTCAGGGGTTCGCCGGCCTTGACATAATCGCCGTCATAGACGCTGATATGCCGACCGCGCGGGATCAAATATTCCTTTTTCTCGCCGGCGTCCACCGGGGTAACCGTAAGCCGCTGCTTGCCCTTCTTGGTGGTCTTGGCAATGTTGACAAACCCGTCGATTTCCGAGAGAACCGCGGCCTCCTTGGGCTTGCGGACCTCGAAGAGTTCGGCCACCCGCGGCAGACCGCCGGTGATGTCCTTGGTCTTGGTGGTTTCCCGCGGAATCTTGCCGATAATATCGCCGGCCCGGACATGGTCGTTTTCCTCGACCATGAGAATCGTGTTGACCGGCAGCACGTATCTGGCCGGCCCGGAGCCGGGAATATTGGCGGTCTTGCCGTCCTTGTCCTTGATGGAAATCCTGGGCCGCACGTCCATGCCCTTGGCCTCGACCACAGTGAGGCTCGATTTGCCGGTAACCGGGTCCACCCGCTCCTGCAGGGTCCTTCCGATCACCAGGTCCCCGAACTTGACCTTGCCTTCGACAGCCGTGATGATCGGTGTGGTGAAGGGATCCCAGGATGCCATGAGTTCGCCGGGCTCGACGCGCTGTCCGTCCTGGACAAAAATATCGGCGCCGTAAATCACCGGGAAGCGCTCAAGCTCCCGCCCGGTATCCGAGGCAATGGAGAATTCCCCGCCGCGCCGGTTCATCACGATCCTGCGGTTTTCCGCGTTTACCGCTGAGGTTAAGTTGTTGTACTTGACCGTACCCGACATGCGGGCGCGGATTTCGGCTTCCTCCACCCGCCGGCTTGCGGTACCGCCGATGTGAAATGTCCTCATGGTCAACTGCGTGCCGGGCTCGCCGATTGACTGGGCAGCCATGATCCCCACGGTCTGCCCGATCTCCACAAACCCGCCGTGAGCAAGATCCCTGCCGTAGCACATGGCACATACCCCGTAGCGGGACCTGCAGGTGAGCACGGAACGGATTTTCACGCTGGTCACGCCGGCCTCGCTGATTTTATCCACGCCGGATTCGTCGATTTGATGGCCTGCAGCAATCAATACCTCGTCGGTAAACGGATCGAGCACATCTGCAAGGGCAATCCGGCCCAGAACCCGTTCCTCCAGGGGCTCGATCACCTCGCCGCCTTCGAGCAGCGCTTCAACCTCGATGCCCATGACGGTTCCGCAATCATGCTCATTGACCGTGCAATCCTGGGACACGTCAGCCAGGCGCCGGGTCAGATACCCGGAGTTGGCGGTTTTCAGCGCCGTATCCGCAAGGCCCTTTCGCGCGCCGTGCGTGGAAATAAAGTACTGCAGCACGGAGAGCCCTTCCCGGAAATTGGCCGTAATGGGTGTTTCGATGATCTCGCCGGAAGGCTTGGCCATCAGCCCCCGCATGCCGGCCAACTGACGCATCTGGTCGCGACTGCCTCGGGCGCCCGAATCCGCCATCATGAAAATCGGGTTGATGGTTTCACCGCCGGTCTTGGCGCTCATGTCCTTTAGCCGCTTGTCCGTGGCCTGTTCTGCTTCGGCCTGCAGGTCGGTCATGATATAGGGCTTTTCCATTGCGTCCATCATGTTATTGGCGATCTCTTCGGTCGCCTTGGCCCAGATATCGACCACCTTGTTGTATTTTTCCCCCTGGGTAATCAATCCCTCGGTGTACTGGTGATTGATTTCGGCCACCTCTTTTTCCGCGCGCCTCATGACGTCCCACTTGCTCTCCGGGATAATCATGGCGTCAATGGAAATCGACAGGCCGCCGGTGGTGGAATAGTTGTACCCGATGTCCTTTAACCGGTCCGAGAGGATCACTGTGGCCTTGGGGCCCTTGTGGCGGTATGTGTAATCCACCAGGTTGCCCAGGGCCTTTTTGTTCAATACCTTGTTGACCATGTCAAAAGGGATTTCCGCGCGTTTTTCCATGACCTGGAAGATATGGTACTTGTTGCCGCCCGAATGGGTGATGCCGCTGACATCGCCTTCATCCATGGAAAACACGGACTGCACCTCAAATTCGGGAAGCTGGAAGATCTCCTGGAATTCCTCTGCGTTGAGCAGCCCGATATCGCCGTTGTAGGTCCTGTCAAAGGCCTCGGAATGCTGCTGCACCAGGTCTGAAAAGCCGGTGCCCGCCTCCACGGCCTCGACCACCTCGTCTGCCTTTTGCCGCGAGGTGACCATGATGTGGCGCAGAACATAGCTTTCGCCCTTGGGAATGATCTCCCAGAGCAGCACCCGCCCCACCGTGGTTTCCACGCGGCTGCCGTGGATGCGCACCGTGATCTTGGCGTGCAGGTCCACAACCCCGGCATCGTATGCCGCCCGGACCTCCCAGGGATCGGCAAATTTCATGCCGGTTCCCCAAGCATTGGACAGACCGAGGGTCATGTAGTAGATCCCCAGCACGATATCCTGGGTGGGCACGATAATGGGTGCCCCGTTTGCCGGGGACAGGATGTTGTTGGAGGCCAGCATCATCACCCGTGCCTCGATCTGGGCCTCCATGGAAAGCGGGATGTGCACCGCCATCTGGTCGCCGTCAAAGTCCGCGTTAAACGCCGTGCACACCAGCGGGTGCAGCTGGATGGCCTTGCCTTCGATCAATACCGGTTCAAAGGCCTGGATGCCCAGCCGGTGCAGCGTGGGCGCCCGGTTGAGCATGACCGGATATTCCTTGACCACCTCGTCCAGGGTGTCCCAGACCTCGGGGGTGCGCTTTTCCACCCATTTCTTGGCGCTTTTGACCGTGGTGACAATGCCTTTTTGTTCCAGCCGATGATAGATAAAGGGCTTGAACAGCTCCAGGGCCATTTCCTTGGGAATGCCGCACTGGTGCAGGCGCAGCTCCGGGCCGATGGTAATCACGCTTCTGCCGGAATAATCCACGCGCTTGCCCAGCAGGTTCTGGCGAAACCGGCCCTGCTTTCCCTTCAGGGTTTCACTCAGGGATTTCAGGGGGCGCTTGTTGGTGCCGGTGACCACCCGGCCCTGACGGCCGTTGTCAATTAAGACGTCCACGGATTCCTGGAGCATGCGCTTTTCGTTGCGGACGATGATGTCCGGGGCGCGCAGTTCCATAAGGCGGCTCAGCCGGTTGTTCCGGTTGATCACCCGCCTGTAGAGGTCATTTAAGTCAGACGAGGCAAATCGCCCGCCTTCAAGCGGCACCAGTGGCCGCAGATCCGGCGGCAGCACCGGGATCACGTCGAGCACCATCCAGACCGGATCCAGGCCGGACTCGCGGAAGGCGTCCACCACCTTGAGGCGCTTGGCCAGCTTCTTTCGCTTGGCATCCGAATTGGTCTGCAGGATCTCGGTGCGCAGCTCGTTATACAGCGCCTCGATATCGATGCGTTCCAGCAGCGTCTTGATAGCCTCTGCCCCGATGCCGGCCTCGAACTTGTTGCCGTAGAGCTGCCTGGCCTCCCGGTATTTTTCCTCCGAGAGCAGCTGCAGCTTGGAAAGCCCGGTATCCTTGGGGTCAATTACAATAAAATTGTCAAAGTAGAGGACCTTTTCCAGATTTTTCAGGGTCAGATCCAGCAGGTTGCCGATCTTGCTGGGCAGGCTGCGCAGAAACCAGATATGGGTCACGGGCGCGGCCAGATCGATATGGGCCATGCGCTCGCGCCGGACCTTGGACTGGATCACCTCCACGCCGCACTTTTCACAGATCACACCCCGGTGTTTCATGCGCTTGTACTTGCCGCAGTTGCACTCGTAGTCCTTTATGGGGCCGAAAATCTTTGCACAGAAAAGCCCGTCCCGTTCCGGCTTAAAGGTCCGGTAATTGATGGTCTCGGGTTTTTTGATCTCCCCGTGCGACCAGCTCCGGATCTGCTCGGATGAGGCCAGCGCGATCTGAACCCCTTTATAACGATTCGGATTCTTCGGTTTAATGAAGAAATCGTAGATCGTTTCCAATGCCTTCTCCTTTGATCAATTGAATTATTCGGTGTCTTCGACCAGCGTGATATCCAGACCCAGGCCCTGAAGCTCTTTTGTCAGCACCCGGAAGGATTCCGGGAGGCCGGGTTCGAAGACATTCTGACCCTTGACGATTTTTTCGTACATCCGGGTCCGGCCGGCCATGTCATCGGACTTGACCGTCAGAAATTCCTGCAGGGAATATGCCGCGCCATAGGCCTCAATGGCCCAGACCTCCATTTCCCCGAGGCGCTGGCCGCCGAACTGGGCCTTGCCGCCCAGCGGCTGCTGGGTAACAAGCGAATACGGGCCGATGGAACGGGCATGCAGCTTGTCATCGACCAGGTGATGGAGCTTGAGCATGTACATGGCGCCCACGGTGATTTTCTCGTCAAACGGCTCGCCCGTACGGCCGTCATAAAGCGTGGCCTGGCCCGTCCGGCTTACACCGGCTTCTTCAAGCAGCCCCTTGATTTCATCTTCCTTGGCCCCGTCAAATACCGGGGTGGACATAAAAACGCCATCCCGGCTGTTTTCGGCAAAGGCCGCCATGTCCTGTTCAGACATGTCCTTGATCTGCTTGGCTTCATATTTTCCGGAAAAGATGTTTTTGAACTTCTTGCGCAGCTCCTTTGTACGGTTTTCCTCGAGCATGGCGTTGATCTGATCGCCCAGCCCCTTGGCCGCGCGCCCGAGATGAATCTCAAGGATCTGGCCCACGTTCATCCGGGACGGCACGCCCAGGGGATTTAAGATCATGTCCACGGTCCGGCCGTCATCAAAATAAGGCAGATCCTCTTCGGGCAGAATCCGGGAGACAACGCCCTTGTTTCCGTGGCGGCCGGCCATCTTGTCGCCCACGGCCAGGGTACGCTTCATGGCCACATAGATCTTGATCATCTTGATCACGCCCGGCGGCAGCTCATCGCCCTTTTCAATGGAGTTGACCTTGTGGTCAAAAGCCGCCCTGGCCATGTCTGCCTGCTCGCGGTAACGGGCCAGGATTTCGCCCACCCGTTCTTCGGCCTTTTTGTCCTTTAACGCGATGTTTTCGAATTTGCGCAGCGGGACGCCGGCAAGCATCTTTTTTTCCATGCGGGTGTTCTTTGGAATCAGGACCTTTTTGCCGTCGGTGAGGTCCTCGGCGCACTGCTTGCCGGCCAGAAATGCCACGATTTCGTTCTTTGCCGTCTCCTCGATGATCTTTAGTTCATCATCGCGGTCTTTTTCCAGCGATGCGATCTCCTCGTCCTCAATGGAACGGGAGCGATCGTCTTTTTCCACGCCCCGGCGGGAAAAGACTTTTACGTCCGTAACGATGCCCGAAACACCGGGCGGCATGCGCAGGGAGGTATCCTTTACGTCCCCGGCCTTTTCTCCGAATATGGCCCGAAGCAGTTTCTCCTCCGGGGAAAGCTGGGTCTCGCCTTTGGGCGTAACCTTGCCCACCAGGATATCGCCGGGAGCAACTTCCGCGCCCAGCCGGATGATGCCGGAATCGTCAAGATCCTTTAAAGCTTCGTCCCCGACGTTCGGGATATCGCGCGTGATTTCCTCGCGGCCCAGCTTGGTATCCCGGGCCAGGACCTCGAACTCCTCGATGTGCACGGAGGTAAAAACCCCGTCCTTGACCAGCCGTTCACTGACCAGGATGGAATCCTCGAAATTGTACCCGCCCCACGGCATGAACGCCACGGTCACGTTTTTGCCCAGCGCCAGCTCGCCGTTGTCGGTTGCCGGTCCGTCAGCCACGATCTCGCCGGCCTTGACGTACTCGCCCTTGGTGACAATCGGGCGGTGGTTAAAGCAGGTATTCTGATTGGACCGCACGAACTTGCCCAGGTTGTAGATGGTCACGTCCTTCTGCGAAGGGTCGTCGGAAGGTTCATGCTGGAGTACGATCCGGGAGGCATCCACGTCCACCACCCACCCGTCGCGCTTGGCCACGATGGTCACGCCGGAATCCCGGGCCACGATATCCTCCACGCCGGTGCCCACCAGCGGGGCATCTGTATTGAGCAGCGGCACGGCCTGGCGCATCATGTTCGATCCCATCAGCGCACGGTTGGCATCGTCATTTTCCAGAAACGGAATCAGGGAGGCGGAAATGCTCACCAGCTGATTGGGAGAAACATCCATGAGCTCGATCTTCTCCCTTTCAATCATCATGAATTCCCCGTCCACCCGGGAAATCACCGTGGGATTCACGTACTGATTGTTTTCATCCACGGGCGCATTAGCCTGGGCAATGGGATGGTCCTGTTCCTCAAAGGCAGACAGTAGACGGACCTTGGCGGAGACCTTGGCATTTTCCACCACCCTGTACGGGGTCTCGATAAAACCATACTCATTGACCCGGGCATAGGTACAAAGCGATACGATCAAACCGATATTCGGCCCTTCCGGGGTCTCGATGGGGCAGATCCGGCCGTAGTGGGACGGATGCACGTCACGCACCTCAAAGCCGGCCCGGTCCCGGGTCAGGCCGCCGGGGCCCAGCGCGCTCAAGCGCCGCTTGTGCGTGGTCTCAGACAGTGGGTTGGTCTGGTCGAGAAACTGGGAAAGCTGGCTGGTACCGAAAAATTCCTTGACCACCGCGGAGACCGGCTTGGGGTTGACCAGGTCATTGGGCATGAGGGCATCGACTTCCTGCATGCTCATGCGCTCTTTAATGGCGCGTTCCATACGCACCAGCCCAATGCGGTACTGGTTTTCCAGCAATTCCCCGATCGCCCGGACCCGCCGGTTTCCGAGATGGTCGATATCGTCAACCGCTCCTTGGCTGTCGCGCAGTTCCACCAGGGTCCGCGCGGTGAGCAGAATATCCTCGCGCCTCAGGGTGCGCAGTTCCAGCGGGGCGTTCATGTTGAGCCGATGGTTCATCTTGAGCCGGCCCACGCTGGATAGATCGTAATAAGCGGTTTTAAAGAACAGGTGATCGATAAAATCCTGGGCCACCTCAGCGGTAACCGGGTTGCCGGGCCTAAGCCGCCGATAAATGTCGATTAAGGCCTCTTCCTTGGTATTGACCTTGTCCAAAAGAAGGGTTTTGCGGATGGACTGGCCTGTGAACTGGCCCTCCATGACCAGGATTTCAAAGCTTTCCACGCCTGCGGCGCCGAACTGTTCAAGCAGCTCTGCATCCACGGTGTCGTTGGGCCGGGCCAGGATCTCGCCGGTTTCCGGATGCGGCACGTCGGATGCGATGACCCGCTCGTGGAGTTCCTCGCCGGTCATGGGGATATAATCGATACCCGCGGCCTGCATCTGCCGGATGGCCCGCTTGGTAATCATCCGCCCCTTTTTGACCAGGACTTCGCCGGTTTCCGGGTTGACAATATCTTCGCCCGGCCGCTCGCCTTTGAGAAAATCCGGGTTGAGCTCCCGGGCAAAACCGTCTGCCTTCAGAAAAATTCTTTCCGTATTGTAAAAATAGGAAAGGATATCGCCATCACTGTAGCCCAGCGCCTTGAACAAAAGCGTTACCGGGAATTTCCGGCGCCGGTCGATGCGCACGTGTACGATGTCCTTGGGATCGATTTCCATATCAATCCAGGATCCCCGCACAGGAATGATCCGGGCGGTATAAATGATACGGCCGCTGGAATGGGTCTTGCCCTTGTCATGGTCGAAAAACACGCCCGAGGAGCGGTGCAGCTGGCTGACTACCGAGCGCTCCGTACCGTTGATGATAAACGTGCCACGCTCGGTCATCAACGGAATGGTGCCGAAATAAATCTCTTGCTCCTTGATATCGCGGATGTTGGACACCCCGGTTGTCTTGTCCGTATCATAGACCACCAGCCGAACCCGGATACGAACGGAAATTTCATGGGTCATGCCCCGGTTGATACATTCATTGACCGAGTGCTTGACCTCACCGAAATGGTACGAAACGAATTCAAGCGAGGCTGTGCCGGTGAAATCCTTGATGGGAAACACCGAGTTAAACACTGCCTGCAGGCCGATATCCCGGCGATCCTCAGGCGAAACCCCAATCTGCAGGAACCTTTGATAGGATTCCCGCTGAATCCCGATTAAATCCGGGATATCGACAATGGATTGGATTCGACCGAAATTTTTCCGGAATCGTTTATATTTCGGCGGATTTCCTGTCATTTCGTCTCCAATATATAATATTCAATTCAGCTTGCGAAAAACGGCAGCCGGAAGCATTCCGGCGCCGCATTTTCGCAATTTCAGTAAAACCGCAGATACCGCAATATCCGCAATTTCAAGGGCACCCGGAACACTGGTACAATGCTCCGGAAAGCGCATATTTACTTGATTTCCACGCTTGCCCCGGCTTCCTCGAGCTGGGTCTTCATCTTGTCGGCTTCCTCCTTGACCACGCCTTCCTTGACGGGCTTGGGCGCCTCTTCGACCAGGGCCTTGGCTTCCTTGAGCCCCAGCCCGGTAATGGCCCGAACTTCCTTGATGACCTGGATCTTCTTGTCGCCCGCTGAGTTGAGCACCACGTCAAACTCGGTCTTTTCCTCGGCCGGGGCGGCTTCCTCGCCTCCGCCCGCCGGGGCGGCAGCCGCGGCCACAGGAGCGGCCGCGGATACGCCGAATTTCTCCTCGAGCTCCTTGACCAGCTCAGAGAGCTCAAGTACCGACATATTTGCAATGAATTCGATTACATCTTCTTTTGTCACGTCTGCCATTTTCTATATCCTCCAAATGTATTTCAAACTATAAAGTTTTTCAGGTTGATTAATATGAAATGGGATCGGCAAGCCCTATGCGGCCTCTTTCTGGTCCTTGATGGCCTGCAGGGCATAAAGCAGGCGCTCCGGCACATTGGCAAGCGCGCGCACCAGTCCTCCGGGCACGGCATTCATGGTGCCCAGCACCTGCCCGAGAAGCACTTCGCGCGAAGGCAGTTCCGAGAGCCGCTTGATGGCATCGGCATCCAGGGCTGAGCCGCCCATAACGCCGGCCTTGATCTCCAGTTTATCATTGTCCTTGGCAAAGCTGCAAAGGGCCTTTGCCGGAACAACCGGATCCTCGTAACTCATGGCCACCGCGCTCGGGCCCTCGAAATGGTCGCGGATGAGCTCCACGTCTGTATCCTGGGCAGCCCGGGTCAGCAGGGTGTTTTTCACCACCTGGAATTCCACGCCCGCGTCCCTGAGCTTAGTGCGCAGATCGTTGATTTTCGGGACATTGAGTCCCTTGTAATCAACCAGGATCAGGATCTTTTTTCTCCTGAACCTTTGGTGAAGCTCGGATACGAGCTCCTGTTTTTGCGAAAGCGTTAACACTGAATCCACCTCCTTTCTGAATCTGTAAAAACCACGGGCCTCCACAGCATCAGAAAGCCTGCCTCGGTAGGCCGGAAAAAACAAGTTTTCCGATTAAACACGCCTGATGGGGTGAACCTACGGTCTTTGACAGATAGAATGAAATTATCTGGGTATGAAACACATATCACCCGGTCCGGAAACACTCCCGGACCCGGTTTCGAATTAACTCCGGAAATGATGATAATAATATATGAATGCCTGAACGAAATTTTCGCTCGGACAAAATCCGTACACCCAAATCCGCATTCCAAATTTATTGCCCCAAAAAACGGTTTCCCGGATCAAGACCGTTACTTCAAAAGCTCCTTGACATGGGCGGGATCCGCCTTGAATCCGGGCCCCATTGTGGTTGAAACCGCGATGGAACGCAGATAGGTGCCTTTGCTGGCTGCAGGTTTCAGGCGCAGCACCTTATCCATAAAGGCCCGGATGTTATCCCGCAGTTTTTCGGTCCCAAAGGAAACCTTTCCCATGGGCGCGTGAACAATACCGGTCTTATCCACCCGGAATTCGACCTTGCCGGCCTTTACTTCCTGTACCGCCTTTGCCACGTCAAAGGTCACGGTGCCGGTTTTGGCATTGGGCATCAGGCCGCGGGGGCCGAGAATCTTGCCGATTTTTCCGACAGAGCCCATCACATCCGGTGTGGCCACGGCTTTGTCAAAGTCAAACCAGCCGCCCTTGATCTTTTCAATCAGGTCATCGTTGCCCACGTAATCAGCACCCGCCTCCTGGGCCTCTTTTTCTTTCTCCCCCTTGGCAAAGACCAGAACCTTGACCTCCTTGCCCAGGCCGTGGGGCAGCACCACTGAGCCGCGCACCATCTGATCGGCATGACGGGGATCCACGCCCAGCTTGACGGCGATGTCAACGGTTTCATCAAACCGGACATAGGAAGATTCCAGGGCCGCCTCAATGGCACTGGTAAAATCCAGACGCTCACGGGCGTCGAATTTCGACTTTACCTCTATGTATTTTTTGCTCCGTTTCCGCATTGTCTTCCCTTTACCTCTTTTTTCCCGTTAGACCACTTCAAGCCCCATGCTCCTGGCCGTACCCGCAATAATCCGGCAGGCACGCTCCATGTCCGGGGCATTTAAATCCGGCATCTTGGTCTTTGCGATCTCCTCGACCTGGTCCTGGGTTACCTGGCCGACTTTTTCCGCCTTGGGGCTGCCCGATCCCCTGGCAATGCCGGCGGCTTTTTTAAGCAGCACGGCTGCCGGCGGGGTTTTTGTGATAAACGTAAATGTCTTATCCTGGTATATGGTGATGACCACCGGCGTAATCATGCCCTCGTCATTTGCCGTACGCGCGTTAAACGCCTTGCAGAAATCCATGATATTGACCCCGTGCTGCCCCAGGGCGGGCCCGATGGGCGGCGAGGGATTGGCCTTTCCGGCCTGCACCTGAAGCTTTACCTGGGCTACGACTTTCTTCGCCATATCTCCAACTTCTCCTGTTTCTAATTTT